>CAZSWF010000004.1:0-51885 GCA_964610995.1 uncultured Candidatus Saccharibacteria bacterium | reverse complement strand
GAAATGGATTTATTCATATCATTTCAAGACCCGTCTGAATCCTGAGGAAATTTTTTGATTATTTTTTACTAAATATAAAAATATGTTTTAGTCTTTTCGTCTAATAAGGATAAAGTTTGCACACGATCTGCAATTGTGTGTAAAAGAAAGATAGTAATACAAAGAGAACCATCCAGTTACGGCGGTCTCTATCAGCGATGATAGATGACATCCTCAACTAATATCGGGAAAATCCTTCGTACTGACAAGTACAGAGGACAATTCCGAGGGAAGAATAATATTCACCCGTAGAGACTAAACGTTGAGATACTCGCAAGAGTATAAGGTATAGTCCATTCCACACAGTAATGTGTGAAAAGAAGCGTAAGACAGGTTGGTCTCCTATCTACTGCAGGCGTTGATATTTGAAGAAAGTCGCTCCTAGTACGAGAGGACCGGAGTGAACGAACCTCTGGTGTACGGGCTCTAGCGCCAGCTGGACCGCCCGGTAGCTATGTTCGGAATGGATAACCTCTGAAAGCATCTAAGAGGGAAGCCAGTTCTAAGATTAGATATCGTTTGAGGGCCGTGAGAGATGATCACGTTGATAGGCACTAAGTGGAAGCGCAGCAATGCGTTGAGCTAAGGTGTACTAATTGCCCGAGTCCTATTAGGAAATCTGGAAATCATACCCACGAAAGTGGATTCAGAAAAAAGAAGCATTGCGTGCTTCATAGAAGAATGTTCATTATAAATTGGGGGATAGCTCAGCTGGTAGAGCACTGGTTTTGCAAGCCAGGGGTCATCGGTTCGATCCCGATTCGCCCAACGCAAAGAAGAAGCTTTTCTTTCTTTGCTTCTTCTATAAAGCACGCAATGAAAATTCGAGCGCACTGTCTTGGTGGTTTGTCGCAGGGGTCACACCTCTTCCCATTCCGAACAGAGAAGTTAAGCCCTGTAGAACCGATGATACTTATTAAATTAGGGAAAGTAGGTAGCTGCCAGGACTGTGCGCTTGATTTATCAAACACACAACAAGAAAACACCCGCAAGGGTGGTTTTTTGTTTACATAGCTTTTTCCATATTGTATGGTACAGTTTGTCTATGAAATATTTTTATACTTCCTTACTCGGAACACTTTTTATTACTATTTTTTCTTTCAATACAGCCCATGCCGCAATTGTATATTCACCGGGATGTACCTCAGCAAATGGCTACAGTATGACAACTGGTGCTCGTTGTACGGCAGGTGTAGTACTTGGTGAATCAACTGATGCTGGATGTACTACTGGTACCAACTACAGCAAAGTTAGCGGGAAGCTTTGTCCAAGTGCTGCTATTTCTACGGCGAAGGTACTTACCTCTCGATCAGTTGCAAATTCATTGACGGTTACTTCTCCGTCTACAGGATCGATATATCAAGTTGGTCAACAGATCACTATCAATTGGACCTCAACAGGATATGGACCAAATTCAATTCTTGCTATCGATCTTGTAAAGGTAAATCCGGACACGAGCCATACAAATACATTTCTCATGAGTGTTTCTAACCTCGCCAATGATGGTACCGAGACACTAACTATTCCAACTAATGTACCTGCTGCAAGTAACTACGGGATTCATATGAGTATCTATGATCCCGCAACAACGCTCTGGCAGGACGCATTCAGTCCCGGGATGTTTACAATTTTAACCTCTCCTACGACTTCCTGTACTCTAACATCCCCTCCATCAATAAAAGTTCTTTCTCCAAATGGAGGAGAGGTATATCAAGCCGGGCAGCAGATCACCGTAAGCTGGAGTAGTTGCAATATTTCAGCTAGTGATCTTGTTGATATTGTTGTTCAACATCATTTTCCCCAAGGAGGTGGAATTGGTGGAGCAAATTATAGTGCAAACTTAAATCCGAATGGAGGTGGAACGATAAATGATGGAACTGAAATAGTCATTCTTCCTACACAATATTCTGGACGCCCTTTCGGTACATACTTTAAAATACTTGTAATAAAACATCCGTATTCTGTGACGAACACGATCAATGATATTTCTGATAATTTGTTTACAATAAATAACTCACAAACATGTACCATCAACTCATTTATTGCAAACCCTTCAACTATTCTATCAGGAGCAGCATCACAACTTTCATGGTCTACTACTGGGTGTACTACTGCAAGCATAAGTCATAGTGAAGCGATAGCAACCCCACTTCCACCAAGCGGTGTGTTATCAACAAGCGTATTTGTTGGAATTCCTTATACGTATCCCTATATATTAAAAGCCTCATCAATGCCTGGTTGTGCTGGAACAACATACAGTACTGCGAGTGGTCAATTATGCATGTATGCTACACAAAGTATTATGGTAAATATTGCAACTCCTGTTACTTGTACCATTGATTCATTTATGGCAAACCCAACTGCTGTTACTTCCGGAAGCACAGCGATGTTGAGCTGGGATACAACAAACTGCAGTAATGTAACTATTAATGGTATCTCTGGAACATTTGCTGCTGATGGCACACGAACAACAGGACCGGTTACTGCGACAAAAACATATCTTCTCACTGCTCGTTCAATGAGCGGGGAGTGTCTCGTAGGCGCAACATCTGGTCCCAACAGTTGCCCTACTCGAAAACTCATTGTTCCGGTGACGACTGTACCAATCGACTATTGTATCAATATTCCAGGAACACAATCATCTGTTCCTGCGGGTATGATAGTAAATCAAGGGAGTTGTATTGGTATTACTGTTGATTATTTATTTACCATGCAGCAAGTCAATGTTGTTCCAGGAGCAAACAATGACTATGCGGTCTTCAATATTAGGTTCAGTGTTACCGCAAATGGAAGTGATATTTACCTCGACAAGACAGTGATCCAATCTATTACAGGACTTGCCGACGCTAACAACCACGCTGCAATTGTGACAAATAATGGTGCACTCGCAACGAATACAATGACATTGAACTCAGCCGGTCCAAACGCTATTGAAATGCCAAACACATTCAAAGTACTGAATGGTCAAAGTGCAGTCTTTAATGTAACTATGGCATCGATTCCAAACATGGGAACTATTCGCGGAGTGCTCTACGCACTCCAGTGGGGACTCAGTGATACTGCCGCACCACTTGGCAATGTCTATACAACCAATATGGGACCAGATGGTATATATAAAACACCATATGTAACCGTAGGATCATAACCTTTCTTCAAAAAACCACTCACTCAGAGTGGTTTTTTGCTATACTATCCATATGAATTGGGCACAACGACGCAAGCTTGCATATGTGATGGGTGTGCTTTTTGTTATTGCGGCCGGACTGTCGCTCATTATCCAAAAAGCAACCAAGGTTGAACCGACATGCTATGACAAAAAGCAGAACCAAGGTGAAGTCGGAGTCGACTGTGGTGGACCGTGCACATTTTATTGCGCCAACGAGCTCGCCGAACCAAAAGAGCGATGGGTGAGAACATTTGAAATACGACCAGGTATCGTACACGCAGTCGCGTATATCGAGCACACGTATCCGACTGCAGCTGTACGCATGATGCGCTATAGCTTCAAACTCTATGATGATAAAAACACGCTGATCACCGAACGCACTGGATCGACATTTCTCGGGCCGATGGGACGCACGGCTATAGTTGAAACACTCATTGCAACAGGTAACACAGTTCCGACACGTACCGATTTTACTATAGTGTCACCACTGCCGTGGGAAAAGATACCAGTGTCGTACTCACAGATAGTACTTCGGACAGATCGTACCGAGCTCGAGCCGCTGACTAACATGACTCGACTAACCGCAACTGTAGAAAACACGAGTAGAGTTAGCTTTCGCGATGTGGATGTGGTAGCGATACTCTATGATGCAGATGACAACGCCGTCACGTCGTCCAAGGCATACCTTAGAGATCTCAATAGTGAGAGCTCTCAAGAAGTAATATTTACCTGGCCGTTTGCGATGCCAGTACCGATCGTGCGTGTAGAGATCGTACCGCGCATCAACCCGTTTAATTCTCGAGCACTATGATGAGTAGACTCGGGAGTATAGGGCGCGGCATGGACTGGATACTGATCGGATCGATTGTACCGGTCATTCTCGGAGGACTTGCGACGATGACGAGTTTTGCAGGAGAGACGTCATTTTTCAGTAAACAACTCTTGTGGGTAGGGATCGGGATAGTAATCGTAGCAATTTTTTCACGGATCGATATGCGATTTTTTCGAGATTCTCGATATGTGTTGTTGGCATATATGGTGTCTCTGGGCTTACTCCTTCTCGTACTTTTGATCGGTAAAACAGTCAAAGGATCAAAGAGTTGGTTTGACTTCGGAGGGTTTTCATTTCAGCCAACCGACATTGTGAAGCTCGTCGTGATCGCAGTGCTTGCCAAATACTTTTCGCGCAGACATGTAGAGATCCAGCGTATCAAGCATCTCGTCATATCACTCCTGTACGCACTGGTACCGATCGGGCTCATACTTCTGCAGCCAGACTTTGGCTCCGCGATGGTGGTCGGTGTACTGTGGCTCGGGATGGCACTGGTCTCTGGGATTTCCAAACGACATATTATGATAGTGGCGGGAGTGATTGTCGTATCATTTTTTGTGGCCTGGGTGGCGTTGTTTAAACCATATCAAAAAGCTCGTATTCAAACATTCATCAATCCTACCGCAGATATACGTGGTAGTGGGTACAACGCGTACCAGTCAGTGATCGCAGTTGGTTCTGGAGGTATCTTTGGCAAAGGCTTTGGGTATGGGACACAGAGTCGGCTCAACTACTTGCCCGAATACGAGACTGACTTCATCTTTGCAGCATTTGCAGAAGAGTGGGGACTCGTTGGGGGACTCATTATTATTGCGAGTTTTTGTGTGCTGTTGTGGCGCATACTGGTGCATGCGCGTCGTGGGGCATCAAACTTCGAAACATTGTTTTGTGTAGGGTACGCGATCATGATCTGTAGTCATGTGATCGTAAACATCGGCATGAATATTGGGATTATGCCGGTGACTGGTATCCCGTTACCGTTTATGAGTTATGGCGGCTCGCACTTGTTAGGAGAATGTATCGGGCTCGGCATTGTGCTGTCGATGGCTCACTACGAGCGCGCGATTCACCCTGATGATATCAATAATGAGTTTCTCGGCTATGCATAGTATTGATCTCTCAGTATTTTTATTTATTAATGACTCCGTCGGTCGCTACGGGGTACTCGACACGTACATGTTGCTCCTGACCAACGAAGTGGTGCAGTTTCTTTTGATCGCTATTTCTATATACGTGATCATTGTCGCGCCACTGCGCGCACTCGGTGTGCGAGAAATGCTTCGCAGTATGAAAATAGGAGCGATCTATACAGTCGCTGTAGCGGTGACGGGTACTGTAGTGCATCTGCTCAAATATACGATTGCTGCACCTCGACCATTTGTCGTACTAAGTGATATTACTGTGTTGGCACCATACCAAGAAGGCTACTCGTTTCCGTCGATGCATGCTGCATTGACCACTGCAGTTGCGACCATACTGTGGTGCTACTATCCGCGTATCGGCAAACCCTTTGCGGTGATCGCGGTACTTATCGGATTTTCTCGTATTTATGTAGGGGTGCATTATCCTGTGGATGTGCTAGTTGGCGCACTACTAGGAATAGCCCTCGCAGGGCTCGTCTATATAGGATGTTCGTTAGATATTAGACCACAAACTCGTGTTGATTTGAGATCAAAAAAGAGCTAAACTCTCCCTACTACTATGCTCAAACATCGCGTTATCGCCCTCCTCGTACTCCTTGCCGGAATAGTTCTCGGCATTGTCCTTGCCCGATCTATTACACGAGATAGTGATCGCGCACCGTTTAGTCTAGGACTTGATCTCTCTGGTGGGTCATACCTACTCTACAAGGCTGATGTAAGTCAGATACCACCGGGTGAAATTAATAATTCAATGGAAGCGCTTCGCGATGTAATCGAGCGACGCATCAATGCATTTGGTGTCGCAGAGCCAGTAATCGCAGTACAGACGAGCGCTCTTGGTGCAGAAAAAGAACATCGTCTTTCTGTTGAGCTTCCTGGGGTGACCGATATTGACAAAGCAATCAAAACAATTGGACAGACACCATTTCTCGAGTTTCGAACACAATCATTTGAGATATCAGCAGACGATGTAGATGAAAATGGAATGTTGCCTATTACTCAAGACAATGCGTTTGCGCCATCAGGTCTTGATGGTCGGTACCTCAAGCGTGCGCAAGTTATCTTTGAACCAACTACTGGTGCTGCACAGGTATCAATTCAATTTGATGATCAAGGTGCCCAGCTTTTTGAAAAAATTACAAAAGAAAATATAGGAAAAGTAATAGCAATTTATCTGGACGGTTCGGTCATTTCGGCTCCGGTAGTCCGCGAGGCGATCACTGGTGGACAAGCGCAGATATCTGGAGATTTTACTCCAGAAGAAGCAAAACAACTCGTCGGCAGACTCAACTCTGGTGCGCTTCCTGTACCTATTTCACTCATTTCTACACAGACGGTAGGTGCAAGTCTTGGTGCGGAAGCGATCAATGATGGTGTCCGTGCTGCGCTGATCGGCTTTGTACTAATCGCTATGTTCCTCATTGTATGGTACCGGCTTCCTGGTGTTGTTGCAGTACTTGCACTTGCGATGTATGTCATTATTACGTTGTTGTTGTACAAGTTCATTCCTGTCACACTCACTGCCGCAGGTATCGCTGGATTTATTATATCAATCGGTATGGCGGTCGATGCCAACATTCTTATCTTTGAGCGTATGCGTGAAGAACGCGCGCGGGGCAAATCCGCTGCAGATGCGATTGCGGATGGATTTGATCGTGCATGGTTTTCTATTCGTGATGCCAACACCGCAAGTCTCATTATTGCTGCTATATTATTCTGGTTTGGTACGTCGTTGATCAAGGGGTTTGCACTCACACTCGGTCTCGGAGTGATCGTGAGCTTGCTCTCAGCGATCGGTATTACCAAGGTCTTTCTCCGCGCACTTCCATCGTTTGAGGGGAGTAAACTCGGTCGAATACTCTTTAGTAGTGGATTTCACTTTTAACATATGTTTATTATCAAGTACAAAACATTTTTTCTTACCCTATCAGCAGCTCTTGTTGTCCTCTCGCTCGGCGCGGTTATGATCTTTGGGCTACGACTCGGTATAGACTTCACCGGAGGTTCGCAGCTACAAGTTGCCTATAGCACTACCCGTCCAGAGATAGTAGTGATTCGGGAGGCGCTTGCGACAGTGGACCTTTCTGATGCCAGTGTGCAACCAGTAGGAGAGCGTGGTGTCATGATAAAGACCGCAATACTGACAGAAGATGAAAAGAACGCGGTCATCGCTGCGTTGTCTTCTACACAAACAGTCACCCAAGAAAGTTTCACCACTATTGGTCCGTCAGTAGGTGCAGAACTCAAGCGCAAAGCTATTATTTCGATCGTCATCGTCCTTATCGCAATTATTTTCTTTGTGGCATACGCGTTTCGCAGGGTATCACACCCAGTTTCTTCGTGGAAATACGGCCTGGCTGTGGTAATCGCCTTGGCTCATGATATTGCTATTCCCTTAGGAGCATTTGCGCTCATAGGACATTTGTATGGGGCACAGGTTGATACACTCTTTGTGGTAGCTCTTTTAACTACACTCGCACTATCTATTTCAGATACAATCGTGGTATTTGATCGTATTCGTGAACATCTCGGTACCGACAAAGCATCAGGTAAGCCGTTTACCCAGATAGTAGGAGAAAGTCTGCGCGAAACATTTGCTCGATCAATCAACACGTCTCTGATGGTGCTGGTGGTTATTGTCACCCTTGCAATCGTCGGACCCAAGAGTACTCAGCTCTTTGCGACTGTTCTTGCGATCGGAGTATTCTTTGGAACGTATTCCTCGATTTTCTTGGCAAGCCCTATTCTCGTCCTTTTTGCACAGTCCAAAAAACGAGACAGTATAATGCTCAAAACGCAGTAACACTGTTTGAACACATATTTGGCAAATACGTCATTGACACCGCTGGTAAATAGGGGTAGTGTCAAAGTGTAGAGTAATATGAGCACATGCAGTGGAATGCTGGTCATATGAATAGTTATTAGTTTTATTTCAATGCTTATGGTTACATTTTTTTCACAAAAGAGTTTTAGTAGCAAGATTACAGGACTACTCGTGATGAGCGCACTCGTTGTGCAGCTCCTCGCACCACTGACAGTGGCGTACGCTGTAGATGAAGAAACACCTGCTGTTGTAGAGCAGCCAATCGTCACAGAAGTAGTACCAGAAGTGCCCGGAGAGGTTCTCGGTGAAGTACAAGAAAGTACCGAACCAGTAGTACAAGATCGAGAAATAGCACTTCCAACTGCAACTCTCGTTGCAACCAAAATCGTCTGTGATGTAGAGTCAGATCTTCCAGATCTTGCAGCAACCAATACTGCGATTACCGCAACAACCGCAACAGACTTTCTTGCAGAGCATCCCAACTGTCGTGCACAAGAAGGCTGGAACTTCCAGTGGGCATACAAAGATGTGGGAAGTCCTGGAGACAACAAGCAAATGGGTGCAGAAGGATGGAACCTGATCGGTCCCACCGATGCAAACGGAACAGTGACAGCGACAATCCCTGTCTCAAACGATATCGGTGTCCGTGAAGAGCGACGAGCTGGATACATCGGCTTTAGTGGTATCGACAACCACCACAACGGTGTCTCTGCTGAAATGGTCTGTACAACTCCACCTGCTGGAGCAGTACACCGATACGACAACCGAGAACCGCTCGGTACCGTGGTTGAAGGCGGAACATACTACTGTGTAGCCTTTAACCCAATCGTTGCAGATCCGCAGGCTCCTGTATGTGATGCCAATGTAAACCTTATTCAAAATGGTGACTTCGAAGCTCCAGCAATTGCGAACGGAAGTTATAGTATTGTTCCAAGTAGTAATCCATTGCTCAAGTGGCTTCTCTCATGGATCACGCCGCCTGCAAATGGAACACTCGGACTTGAACTCCAGAATAACGTCGCAGGCTCACCATTTAGTGGTAACCAGCTCGCAGAGCTCGACGGGGATCATCCAGTAACGATCTATCAAAATATCACAACTATTCCAGGCAAGGAATATAAGCTCGACTTCCAGTACTCAGCACGCCCAGGACGTGATACAAATGACAACAAGATCGATGTAAAAGTAGACAATGTAGTACTCGGTGCACAACTCGCAGCTGATGGTACATCGCTCTCAGATACAAGTTGGCAAGCACAGTCACGCACATTTGTGGCTACTGGTACAACAACAAAAGTAGAGTTCGCTGATGCGGGAACAGATACCAGTTTTGGTGGGTATCTCGACGCGGTTAGTGTTCGATGTCAGGGAGATCCAGTACCTCCAACTCCAACAGTAACTATCAGAGCACAAAAGGTTATTTGTAACTCTGAAGCAAACCTTCCTAACTGGGGTAATGGCTCATACAGCAACATCACCGGCACTACTGCAGCAGACTATGTCGCAGCAAGTAATGGACAGTGTCGTCTCGAACCAAACTGGGAGTTTCAGTGGGGAGACCAGAGTGCAGGTGATCTCGGTAATGGTGTGGTAGTGAGTACTCCTGGCTACACAACATTTAACGCTGGTTCAGTAAACATCCCGCTTGCTCCAGGTATGACAGAGATTCACCTCCGTGAAGTATTGAAAGACGGCTATATTCCATTCACAGGTCAGAACACTACTCAAAATGTTTCTGCAGAATTCTACTGTACTGGTGATGCACTCAACTATGACAACTGGGACTTTATTCGAAATCCTGTTGCAAATACCACCTATCACTGTGTTGCATTTAACACCCCAACACCAGTAGTACAGACTGATACCCAGGATATTCCTCAACGAAGTATAGGAACGGTGAGTGGGTTTATGACTCAGCCAAACACACTTGGAGAAGTGCTCGGCGCTTCAACTGAAGCAGTAGACGCAGCACTTGCACAATGTGGTGAGTACCTTGGCTCATATATCAAGATGGGACAGAAGAACAAAGCAGGTGACGTTATCCGACTCCAAGCATTTCTCAACAAATATCTTGGGACAAAGCTTGTACCACGAGGAGTCTATGACAAGGCAACATTTGATGCAGTACGTGCTTTTCAAGTACAGACTGCAGACGAAGTGCTCGAGCCTTGGAAGGGTACCCCTGGAGGTATCAATGAAAATGGTACTGGGTATGTCTACAAGACAACAAAGCGTATGATCAACATGATCATGTGTCCAGAGCTCAACATTGAAATGCCAGAACTCGAGTAATTAATACTAGTAAAAAAGCCTCAGCAGTGAGGCTTTTTTACTATATCCATTTACTTTTAGTCCCTCTATAGTACTATAAGACTATGTATAAAAAGATGGCACACCATGTCATAGAACATATTGTTCCAACACCGGACAACTCATTTGTTCCGCGCATCCTCAAAGACCAAGCGCTTTGGGCGATGCTTGGTGTTAGTATTGCACTCCTTGGCTTTTCTCAGTTTCTCAGAACCACTGACTATCTCAACATCAATGCAGAGGTGTATCCTACTATGTTGGTACAAATGACCAATCAGGATCGTATAGCGTCTGGTATGCGCCCACTTGCGGTAAGTCCTACATTGGAACGTGCGGCGTATCTCAAGGTGCAAGATATGGTAGCAAACAACTATTTTGCTCATACGAGTCCAGCAGGTGTTAGTCCGTGGTACTGGTTTAGAGAAGTGGGGTACACGTTTCGATTTGCAGGGGAAAATCTTGCGGTAAATTTCACAGAAAGTACTGATGTACAACAAGCGTGGCTGAACTCGCCCGCACATCGAGCAAATGTGCTGAATCCCAACTTCACTGAAATGGGGATAGCAACTGCATATGGCAGATACAAAGGAGTCAACACTGCATATGTTGTAGAACTTTTCGGTACACCAGCAGTTTCGCAGCAAGCTGCTGTAGCCCCAAGTACTCCTGTAGCTTCTGCGTCAATAGTAAGTCAAGGATCTTCATTCGCAGGCCCTCGTGTAGCGGGTGAATCGACTGAGACATTGCAAACTATAGATGAGAGTCCATCATTTGTTTCAGTAGAAAATACTGACCCAACACTCGTCATCCAGCCAGCGAGTATAACTGCAGAACCGCGAGTGTCATGGTTTAGTCGCTTCATGCTTAGTATTGATAAATACATTGGTGCAGTGCTTGAGGTGTTTGTTGTTGCACTCGTAATTGCGATGGCGGGTCTCGCTACTCGTGAGCATCAGAAACATCACCGTCGTCATTTTGCATACGGACTGCTTATGCTAGTGGTGCTCTCCTCAATGTTATTTGTGGGACGTATCGGAGTGTTTGCCGAGACGCCCAGTGCGCAGATCCAGCTTCCATATCTTGAATATTAAAAATTCCCGCACAAGGGCGGGAATCAAGATTTATTTGAGCATCATCAACACAATCGCAAATGCTATCGCGAGGATCCAGTGACCGTATTTAGTAGTAAAATCATACGATTTCTTTACCAGGGAAGATTCTGACGAAAATTTTTTTCCGTACTTAAACATTGTCATAGTAGGATGTATTAGTTTGGCATGTATATTACAGTATTTTCCCATATTGTCAAAAAACAAAATAGCAGTATACTATAGGTATGACTATTATATTGATCATTCTGGGCGTTATTATTGTGTGGTTTGTATTTGCGTACAACGGCTTTGTGGCTATGCGCAACCGCGTGGCAGAAGCGTGGGCAGATATTGAGGTGCAGCTCAAGCGTCGCTATGACCTGATCCCCAACCTTGTCAGTACTGTGAAAGGCTACGCAACACACGAGAGCGCTACCTTTGAAAAGGTGACTGCAGCGCGCACTATAGCTATGGGCGCAACAACCCCACAAGCGCATGCCGAAGCAGAAAACATGCTCTCAGGTGCACTCAAGTCTCTCTTTGCGGTATCTGAAGCGTATCCAGACCTCAAGGCAAATACCAACTTCCTCGAGCTCCAGCGCGAGCTCTCTGACACCGAGAACAAGATTCAGGCAGCACGTCGTTTCTACAACGGCAACGTGCGTGACTACAACACCAAACTCGAAGTCTTCCCATCCAACCTGGTGGCGGGTATGTTTAGCTTCAAAAAGTCCGACTTCTTTGATATCGATGACAATGGCGTCGAGAGTCAACCAGTGGAAGTGAAGTTTTAAATCATATGGTACGTAGAAAAACAGTCCTACAGATAAGCATGCTTACTCTTGGGTTGTTTTTTGCATTGTGCACGAATGTTTCCGCAGAAGTCATCAAAAGCTTTGATGCAAAGATCACCGTCAATCTAGACAGTAGTGTCACGGTGACTGAAACGATTGTCTATGATTCTGAGGCTGTAGAGAAGCATGGCATCTTTCGTGATATCACACCCAAGAATGCAAAAGGTGAGGCAATGAAGATACAAGATGTATCTGTACTAGACGCAACAGGTGCACCGTATCAGTGGCAGCAACAAAGAAATAACGGTGATATTAGACTCAAAATAGGCGATCCCAACGCGACATTTACTGGAGAGAAAACGTATGTCGTTAGTTATACAACAACCAATGCAGTGTCATTTTTGGATGAGTACGACGAGATCTACTGGAATGCAACCGGTAACAACTGGCCGTTTGGTATCCAACAAGTCACGGCATCTGTAGTGTTGCCTGATGGGGCAACAGTACTGCAGCAAGCCTGTTACGTAGGTGTGACAGGAAGCACTACACGATGTGTACCTGATAACTCGTTTACCGCTTCAAATCTCTCTGCGGGAGAAGGGTTGACGATTGCGGTTGGGTTTCCTAAAGGTATTGTTGCTGTGGCAACACCAACTTTTTGGGAAAAATACATTGTACTTATTGTCGCAATTTTGTTGCCATTAGCTGTCTTTGTGTACTGCTTTTTGCGATGGAAAAAGTATGGCAAAGATCCAAAAGGTTCTGCGGTAATCATTCCTCAATATGATGTACCGGATGAACTTACGCCGTTTGAAGTTAGTGTTCTCATATATGAAAAGTTTCGTGCAAAAGACATAGCTGCAGAAATCATTTATCTTGCAACGTTGGGGTATATAAAAATTAATCAAAGCGAACAAAAAATTGTAGGGTTAGAATATAGAGAATACACACTAACTCTTTTAAAAAAGTTTGACGAGTTATCAAATCCTTTTGACCGCACATTACTAACCACCATATTTAGAGATATACAGATCGGATCAGTAGTAGCTCTTAAGTCGCTCCAGAAAAAATTTTATACAAATACTCCTACGATCAGTAGTTTGATTCGAGAGTCGGTACTTTTGAAGGGGTATTACAGCTATTTACCAAAAGCAAATATGCAAGGTTCACGATGGAGTTTCTCTCTTATTTTTATAGTGGTCTTTTATTTTGCTCTTATCTGGAAGACAGTATTGGGTGGAGCTCTCATAACGATACGGTTTGGTGCCGATACACCGTTTACTATTGGGGCCAATTTTAACAACTCGAACGCAGTATTGGTGATATTTTTATCTGTCTGTCTCTCAATTATAATCTTTTCTCTTTTTAAGAAGTTGATGCCGGCAAAAACAATAAAAGGTATTACAACAAAAGAATATATTCTCGGATTAAAACAATATTTACAAATAGCAGAAAAAGATCGTTTGCAATTTCATCATGCACCAGAAAAGAACCCGAAAGTATTTGAGAAGTTATTGCCTTACGCGATGATACTTGGTGTCGAAGAAACTTGGGCAAAAGAATTTGAAGAAATATATACTACACCCCCGTCATGGTATGAAGGTGCTGATGCTAACAGTTTTAATCCAATAGTGTTTGTTCATGCTATTTCTCGTTTCTCTCTTGCTACTACTTCTTCTCTAACTTCAACACCTTCTGGCTCCGGTTCAGGAGGCGGTGGCTCATCTGGTGGAGGTGGCGGGGGAGGAGGGGGTGGAAGCTGGTAGGGCTTTTGCGGTATACTACTTGCATGGTCACCGCAGCACTTATCGCATACATACGAGCTGAACTACAAAAAGGTAAGACACCGGATGCTTTGCGTACCGAGCTTACGAACGCTGGTGGGTGGACGATGGCAGACGTCACTGAAGCATTCAAGGCAGTAGATCTCGCTGCTGCAGCCGCTGCAGCGACAAATGGAGCAACAACGCCGCAGTCACAACCGATCCGTATCATTCGCCCGCACAAACAAGTGCGTCTTTTGTGGGTTATCATACTCATGCTGCTTGCTGGATATGTCGGATGGTGGGTCCGAGATCGACAGCAGTTTTTACAATTTCCTATTCCATTTGTACAGAAATAAGTATGGTACAGTGTAGATAATGGCAACGTTATACACCCATCGTTCGGAAAATATTGGCAAAACATGGCTCTTGGTCGGAGTGTTCCTTGCGATCGTAGTAGGGATCGGATACTTCTTTGCGTCATACTATGGCAACCCTGGTATCTTGACCGTTGCGATATTGTTTGCGGTCGTGATGAACATCACCGCATACTGGAACTCGGACAAGATCGCGCTTCGTATGGCCAAGGCAGTTCCTGCAAGCGAAAGTGAGTATCGCGAGCTGCACAACATTGTCGAGAACTTATCGATCACGGCAGGTCTCCCGAAGCCCAGGGTGTATATCATTGCTGATGCTGCACCCAATGCATTTGCAACAGGACGCAATGCAACGCACGCAAGTGTGGCAGTGACTGCTGGGTTGCTACAGACACTCACACACGCCGAACTTGAAGGAGTGATCGCGCATGAGCTCGCACATATCGGCAACCGCGACATACTACTGATGAGTATGGTTGCGATACTGGTCGGCTTTATCTCTATACTCGCAGACATGTTCACTCGTAGCATGCTGTGGGGAGGTGGTGGGCGAGACAACGACAATCGTGGTAGTAATGTACTTGCGATCGTCGGTATTATTTTCATCATTCTTTCTCCTATCATTGCGGCACTTATCCAGATGGCTATTTCTCGCAAGCGTGAATTTCTCGCTGACGCATCAGGTGCACTAATTACTCGATACCCCGAAGGTCTGGCAAGTGCACTTGAGAAAATCTCGAGCTATGGTGCACCAATGAAAACGGCGTCCAATGCAACTGCGCATATGTACATCAGCAATCCATTTGGTAGTGGGGCGCGACGGGGGATCAAGCATCTCTTTATGACACACCCACCAGCAGAGCGGCGCATACAAATACTACGAGACATGGCACTGTAGCAGTGTGCTACTATGTCTGACGAAACACTAGAGGGTTCGCATAGCGGTCTAGTGCACCACCTTGGAAAGGTGGCAACGGGGCAACTCGTTCAGGAGTTCGAATCTCCTACCCTCTGCAAAATAGGAAGCCCGAAGGGCGACCATATTTTGCTAGTGCATAAACAAGGAGCCGTCAGGCGACTATGTTTTGCCTCTGCAAAATAACTACCCGATAGGTTTGACACCTATATAGTATTGTGCTATAATACGCGAAACTCAAATTTAAACCAAATTTACATAACTCTTTAAAAAAACATAATATGAAAACAGATCATACCGAGGAAGCTCCGGTTGTTACTAAACCTGATGCAAAAAAGCCTTCAAAAAAATGGCCTATCTATACTTTATGGATAGCCGGTGCAGTGGGAGCTATTTTCCTGCTTGTATTTTTGGGAATATTCTCCCGTATATGGGAGTGGATACAACATGATCCATACTACAGCTGGTCGTTGACCAAACTCAGTATCGGAGCTGCATTGATTTATTTTTTTTGGCCCAAAGCCCGTAAAATAAAAAAAACAGCAGGTGGTCTTGCAACAATAGCAACAGAATTTAAACCTCTCAGCCTTGGTGCATTTGGTGTATACGCAGGTATCATCATATGTCTCTGGGCTCTCTTGCCGGTGATCATTTCCTCCATTTTTCCTTTTTTAGGAAAGTATGGATGGTATGTACTTGCCGGGATATGTTTCCTGGTTGCACCTATTTTCTTTATGAATAGTAAAAAGAAAATAGGCTGGATAAGTCTCGCTGTAGCTATTGTTATCCTTACAGTATTTGAGTGGCCATTGATTTCTTCGCTATGGAGTACATCAGAAGGATCAAGTGATATGGTAACGACCACAACAGATACTGCAGCTGTAACGCCACCATCTGAAGAAATTCCGGTAGAACCTACGGAGGCAACTCAAGAAACAACGGTGCAACAACCTGTTCCTGAAAAAGAAACTCCGGTTGAAACTGTAGAGCAACCAATAGTGGACACTGCAGCAATAGCTGCCAGTGACCCTAGCGTACAGCGCAAGAGAGATCTGCGTGACTCATTACAAAAGGCAAAAGTTTTGTCTGATGTTAATAAGGCATTGGATGCAGAAATTGCACAGCTCGAGCGTGACCTGGTAAAACCAAAAAAGGCTAAGGATCGTAAAAATCGATCATCTTCAGAGTCCAGCACTGCAAACACTGAGTTCAAAAACAAAAAAGCGGACAGTCGTTTTGGGCCACCTGTTGCAAGCGGAACGTATTAATTAAAACTAAACACAACATTCAAAGACGAAGTATTTATACTTCGTCTTTTTTTATTTCTCGTTATTTGGTCGGGTTAAACGTGATGACTACGAGCTCGGGAGTGTTGCCGAGTCGAAATGGTGGACCAAATGTACCGACACCAGAAGTGGTGATCACATTCATTTGTTCATACGGTTGTAACCCATACGTATACTTGCCATAGATGCGTCGCACCAGATATTTGATCGGCCAGAACTGTCCGTTGTGCGTGTGGCCGGAGACCTGTAGGTCAACACCAGCGCTCGATGCTGCAGAGAGTGCAGTGGGCGGATGGTTGATCAGGATGGTGGGTGCGGTAGTGTCGAGTGATAGAGCAGTGATTGCATCACGAGCAGCGGGAGCATCTGTGCCCGAGTGATAGGTGATACCCGCGATCTGTACACCGTTGAAAGATACGACTTTGTTGTCGAGTACGGTGATGTCTGCGGCACGAAGGGAGTCGAGAAATCCTGCGTAGTTGCCATACTCTTCGTGGTTGCCTGGTGCCATAAATACTGGCGTAGTTGCAGCGAGTCGCTTCCAACTTTTCGATATCGGACCTGTATCGATAGCTGGTCCATCATAAAAGTCGCCTGCATGGAGCACGAAGTCTGGATCAAGCGCGATGATCGCGTCAACGATAGTGTCAGAAAACTGGCGATAGTTTATGAGACCAAGGTGTGTGTCGGAGACGAGTACTGCGGTTTGATCATTCCATGACATCGGTGCGTTGGGGAGTGTGATGTTGTAGCGAGTTACTTTTATATGTCGTGCTTGTACGAAGCCGACAGTTGCGAGTGCGAGAGATGCGAGTAGTATGAGCCACGCACCCCATACTGGGAATGATACGCCGACAAGCTTCGCTACGATCAGACACATAGCGAGCACCACAGCTCCCAAGAAAACATAGAGCCCGACTCCTGCGATGATTTGTATTTCACGGTAGAGCACTGCTCCAATCCTGCCGTCACGTGCCAGTATGATACTACCCACAAAAAGAATAGGGATAATAAAAAACACTATATACATGATACGAGTGGTGACGGTATCGAGTCGGAGACCGACACTGTAGGATCGGGCGGTGATATATGAAATAGCGATCAAAATCGCTGAAACAATACCAAAGAAATAGAGGCGAGACATGCACCCATCATAGCATGGTACAATCGGCCTATATGGATTTCGCTACTTCCTACAAAAAGCTCAATCCCGAGCAGAAAAAGGCCGTCGACACAATCGACGGTCCCGTCATGGTGATAGCTGGTCCGGGGACTGGCAAGACGCAGGTGCTCGCGCTCCGTATTGCGCATATTTTGAACTCGACTGATACTCCACCAGACGGGATCCTTTGTCTGACATTTACCAACGCAGGGGTCAAGGCGATGCGAGAGCGACTACTTGCACTGATCGGCCCTACTGCAACTCGGGTCAAAATCTCGACCTTTCATGCGTACGGACTCGAGCTAATTGAAGAGTATTATGAGGTACTCGGCTTTGATAGAGCACCAACACTCCTTGATGATACAGATACCGTTACACTGTTTCAAGAAATACTTTTTGCTCGAGAATGGGAACATGTCCGACCACGCAACAACCCGACACTTTTTTATACTGATCTCAAGTCACTTATCTCCACACTCAAACGAGACGGCATATCTGCAGCTGACTTTGCACAAGCAACACGTGACGACATAGAACGAATACAAAAAGATCCAGAAAGTATTTCCACCCGTGGTGCTTCCAAAGGTGAGCTGAAAAAAGATGCAGAGAAAAAGATTGAGTCACTCACACGCACACTCGAGGCAGCTGAGTTCTATGCGCTGTATGAAGATACAAAAACAGCGCGTGGAGCGATCGACTACAACGACGTGCTGGCGCTCATGGTTTCTATTGCACAAGAAAGTGAAGATGCAGTTGCGGCGATACGAGAACGCTTCCTCTACGTACTGATTGATGAACACCAAGACTCAAGTGGTGTGCAAAATGCATTTCTCGAAGCGGTCTGGAAAGAAGTCGAGCAACCCAACCTCTTTGTGGTCGGAGATGATCGCCAGCTGATCTATGGATTTGGTGGTGCATCGCTCGCATATTTTGAATCCTTTAAACACACCTTTGGCAAAGCAGTACTGATCACGCTTACGCAAAATTATCGCTCCACGCAAACCATCCTCGATAGCGCAGAAGCATTGTTGCAGAGTTCGCTTGCCGACGGCAAACTTGTGGGGAGTGATACACACAAGCATCCGCTCACGCTAGTGACGTGTGACTATCCGAGAGATGAAATTATGGCAGCAGGGACAGCATTTCAAAAATCAATAGAGGGTGGTACGGATCCAAATCATTGCGCACTCCTTGTCCCGAAAAACAGGCAGGTGAAAACCGCGGTCATGATACTGCGTGACATGGGACTCCCTGTTGCAGCAGGTTCGTCACTTGATCTTTTTGAGCTACCAGATACTCACGCAGTACTCAAAGTACTTCGCATCATTACAAACCCGTACGATAGTGTTGCGATTGGGGCTAGTATCATTGATCCAGTCTTGGGTATCGATCCTCTCGTTGCACATGAGTATTTGTATAGGGCAGATACGCGCAACCTCTGTGTTTCCTCGCTCGTACAAGCAGCGCAACCATCGATCAGTGCATGGGGGGCACAGCTCTCGGCATGGATCAAAGAACCCAAAAGTGTGTATGAGACGATACAGGTCGTGGGAGAAAAAGTATTGCTTGAAACAGCAGATACTGACGAAACGCTACGCAGACGAATAGAAATTATTCGCACACTTCTTCACCTTGCACTTTCACAAGTAGAATCTGGTAAAAACAATACTCTCGCGGAGTTTGTCGCAAGTATTGATCGTATGATCCAATACGGTGAAGATGTCCCGCTTGCAGTGTTTGGTGCACAAGACGGTATCAAGGTACTCACACTGCACGGATCAAAAGGGCTTGAGTTTGATCAGGTATGGATTGCACATATGGATGAGCGATCGTTCATGTCGAGCAAACGTAGCGGATTTACCCTCCCGCAAATACTACTAGAGCACGAACAAGAAGCACAAGAAGATGTCGCAAAGCGTCAGCTCTATGTCGCGATCACTCGTGCAAAATACACATGTACTATCTCATACGCACGCGAAAGTCTATCAGGTGCAAGTCAGCAACTCGCAAGTATCATTGAGGCACTTCCAGCACAACTGCTCATTCGAAAAACATTTGATGAGCCAACGGATCTCAAACAGTATGTAGCACACACTGATAGTACTGAGTCTGCGCAACCTGATGCACTCATCGAGCTTGTCCGAGAAACGTATCCAGAGAAAAAAGTGTCGGTGACACTACTGAACAACTTTTTCGAATGTCCGTGGAAATGGTACTTCCGCAGCTTGCTGCAACTCCCCGAGGCAATGACTGACTCGATCCATATCGGCAACATCACACACAAAACGATCGAGTATGTACTCAACAAGAAAAACACCGATAGGAGCGCTGCCGCTATCGCACAATATATACGAGAGGCTGCTATCACTGAAGCGCACTATGATGAAGCGGTCGCCGCACGATACGTGCATCACGTAGAAAAAGTGATCGATCAATGGATGAGTACGTATTATGGAGAACTTGTCTCACCGTACGATATCGAGAAAAACATCGCATATCGTGATCCCGACTTTGCACACCTAGCCATCACGGGCAAGGTAGATGTGGTAGAAGAAATAATTACCGCAGATGTGAGAGTGACTGACTGGAAAACAGGTGGGGTAAAAACAAGTACTGACATAGACAAGTCAGATGACGCAGGCCACATGTCAGGACTCTTGCGCCAGCTCGCCATGTACTCATACCTGATCCACGGTCAATCCAAAGGCAACTCTGAGGTCACTGAGTCCCGCCTTGTCTTTGTCGAAGCAAAAAAAGGAGACAAGCACGCAGTGCATTTGAGGAAAATAACTACTGACGATATTGAGCGACTTCGTGCAGAGATCATGGAGTACGATACGTTGCTCAAAAGCGGGGAATGGATCACTCAACCATGTCACACCAAGCTCTATGGAAACGAAACCCAGTGTCCGTACTGTGCTCGAGCCCGCGCACTCTATGCTGTGGATACAACTATGAGCAAATAGTTTGGTATACTTATATATACAAATGCGTTCACAACCCTACAGCACATTCACTAGACACAAGCGTACACTTGCGGCGCTCCTTTTTGGAGTTGCATTTTCTGCGGTAGTTGCATATGCAACACCGCCTACCTCTCCGTATACCGCAGGCGAAACACTCGACCCGACCTGTGCACCGGGAGATGTAAACTGCACAGTAGACATCGGAGGATCATCATTGATTGGATCTACATCAACACTAAGCTCTGAGACATGGCTTGGTGTTAGTGCAGGAGGGAGTAATGCGTCCTCTGCTGCTACGGTATTTATTGGCGAGAATGCTGGTGATTCCGCAACAAACGCAAGTAATGCTACTTTTATTGGTGCAAGTGCTGGTGCTTCTGCAACAAACGCAAATGCATCTACATTTATTGGTCCGTTTGCTGGTGCTTCCGCAACAAATGCAAGTAATGCTACTTTTATTGGCTCTAATAGTGGCACTCTTGCCACAAACGCAAGTGGATCTACATTTATTGGTCCCCAGTCAGGATATCTTGCTTCCAATGCTGCAAACAGTATTTTCATCGGTAAAGCTGCTGGGAATGAGGATTTAGTTAACAATACTATATCAGGGTCATCGATTCTTATTGGAAATGGTAGTAGTACCGGTGGTTTTTCCAACTCCATCGCACTCGGTACAGGTGCCACTAACACCGCCTCCAACCAGTTCTTGGTCGATGATCTATATACGCAGTTCAACATTAGAGGTGTGAACTATACCTTTCCTTCGTCACAGGGTGGTGTCGGTACTGTTTTAACCAATAATGGATCGGGAGAACTTTCTTGGGCCACAGCCTTATCTGGGACCACTTCAGCGTTTGGTTCCACATGGCTTGGAAATGCCGCTGGTTCAGGGGGTGCTTCTACGATAAACACAGTATTTATTGGAGGAAATGCAGGCTATACTGCAACAAATGCAGCTTCTTCAGTATTTATTGGTCTTACTAGTGGATATAATGCTACAGACGCTGCAGCATCTGTTTTTGTAGGAAATCAGGCTGGGCAAGAAGCGGTACTTGCGTCAGAATCAATCTTTATTGGTGCAGGGTCTGGGTATCAGTCAGCAACTGCGACAGGTAGTATTTTCATTGGTAATGGTGCAGGACTTAGTGATATTGTCGACAACACCGGAAGTGTAGACGACTACTCCATCCTCATCGGCGAAAGCACAAGTACCGGCGGCTTCTCCAACTCCATCGCACTCGGTTACCTTGCCACCAACACTTCCTCCAACCAGTTCATGATCGGCTCCACCACGCGCCCCATAGACTCCACTCGTATCAACGGCTCTGCAGCTACCCAATGTACGATCACTACTGGTACTGGTATCTCATGTACGTCTGATGAACGACTCAAGACCAACATCGAAACACTTGAGGATGACACACTCGAAAAAATCCGCAACGTAGACACTGTCACCTTCAACTGGCTCGGCAACCCTACCGGTCAAACTCAAGTTGGTTTCCTTGCACAAAACCTCGAAGACTCTTTCCCTGAACTCGTTGCCACCGATACTGATGGCTACAAGAGTGTCTACTACGCACAAATGACACCGATACTGGTCAAAGCGATACAAGAGTTGGATGTGAAGGTGGACGCACTCGCAGGTATCGATGACGGTGCGACATTTATGGACTCTATTGCAGCGTGGCTTGCCAACGCCGGCAACCGTATCACTCGGATATTTACCGGAGAGATCTGTCTGACGGACGAGAGTGGGGATAGTGAGTGCCTCAACAAAGAAGAGCTCGGTAAGCTCAAACAGTTACTTGATGAAGTAGAAGGCGCCTCAGGAACACCAGCAGAAAGCCCGGTAGAGGAGACAGTGATAGAAACAGAAGGAGGGATAACTATATAGCCTTGTACTACAAGGCTATTTGACCATAGTTTGGGTTAGGAATGAAGGCCTTTTTATGGTAAAATGAAGTCCTACTATGATGGCCAAAGACCCTAAAAAAGCAGGCTCCTATGGAGCAGATCAGATCTCAGTACTGGAGGGTCTCGAGCCAGTCCGCAAGCGACCTGGTATGTATATCGGCACCACTGGTGTCGATGGTTTGCACCATTTGGTATGGGAGATCTTTGACAACTCTCGTGACGAAGCGATGGGTGGCTACGCTGACCATATCGAGGTCACACTGCTTCCTGGTGAGCGAGTGCGCATCGTCGACAACGGTCGAGGTATCCCTGTTGATATCCATCCGAAAACAAAAGTCTCTGCGCTCGAGACCGTCATGACGACACTGCATGCAGGAGGCAAGTTTGGCGGAGATGGATCTGGCTACAAAGTCTCTGGAGGACTTCACGGTGTGGGCGCATCTGTTGTAAACGCTCTGTCGACCTACACTCGCGCAGAAGTGCACAAAGACGGTGCGATCTGGATGCAAGAGTATGCGATCGGCGTAAAGAAAGCTGCCGTGAAAAAAATAGGCAGCACAAAAAACAACGGAACGATCATTACCTTTCAACCAGACCCTACTATTTTCAAAGACACGATCGTGTTTGATCTCAAGACGATCATCGACCGACTGCGCCAGCAAGCGTACCTGGTCAAAAAACTTCGCGTGACGATTATTGACGCGCGTGATACTACAGAAACAATCGATCCAACAGAAGTGTTTTGGTTCAAAGAACTCGGTATCGAAGCACCGACGACGACATATTATTTCGAAGGGGGACTCAAGTCACTCGTTGCACACTACAACAGACTACAGAAACCTATTCACGATACTATTTTTTATACAGAAAAAGATCAAGACAATGTGGGTGTAGAGATCGCACTGCAGTATGTCGATGACATGACATCTCGCATCGTGCCGTTTGCCAACAACATCTACAACTCAGAAGGTGGTACACACATCACCGGATTTAAAACCGCGCTCACTCGCGTCATCAATACATACGGCAAGAAAAATAACCTGATCAAGGAAGCAGACGGTGCACTCACTGGAGACGACGTACTCGAAGGACTCACGGTCGTGGTGTCGGTCAAACTCGCCGAGATCCAGTTTGAAGGACAGACCAAAGCAAAGCTCGGTAGTACTGAAGCACAAGGTGCAACAGCGACGGTCTTTGGTGATGCGTTTTCTACATTCCTCGAAGAGCATCCAGACGAAGCAAAGGCAATGATCGGTAAGGGACTGCTCGCACTCCGTGCTCGCAAGGCCGCCAAAGCTGCCAAGGATTCAATCCTGCGTAAAGGCGCACTCGAAGGTATGACACTGCCGGGCAAGCTCGCTGACTGTCAGGCCAAGGAAGCATGGGAAGGAGAGATATTTATCGTTGAGGGAGACTCTGCGGGTGGTACTGCGAAAATGGGTCGCGATCGTCGCACACAAGCAATACTGCCACTGCGCGGCAAGATCTTGAACGTCGAACGCGCGCGCCTCGATCGTATGCTCGGCTCCGAACAGATCAAGAACCTCGTGATCGCGATGGGGACTTCGATCGGCGACACCTTTGATATCGAAAAGATCCGCTACCACAAGATCATCATTGCTACAGATGCGGACGTCGACGGTGCGCACATCACGACACTGATCCTCACACTCTTTTATCGATATTTCCGTGCAGTCATCGATGCAGGATACATATATATAGCGCAGCCACCACTGTACAAGATCAAGAAAGGCAAAGAGATCTACTACGCATATACTGACGATGAAAAGGCCGCGATCATCGGCTCTGCTCCTACGATCGAAATAGGTGAGGGCAGTGACGCTACTCCAGAAGAATCAGAAGAAGACGAAGTTGAGGAAACAAAAGAAAAGAGACAGAGCAAGATCTCAGTCCAGCGATACAAGGGTCTCGGAGAAATGAATGCCGAAGAACTCTGGGAGACAACCATGGACCCTGCTCGTCGTGTACTCAAGCAAGTCTCGATCCATGATGCCGAAGAAGCAAATCAGGTCTTTGACATACTCATGGGCTCTGAAGTTGCACCCCGCAAGTCGTTTATTCAGTCGAATGCAAAGATGGCGAATTTGGATGTATAAAAATCTCTGACACATGTCAGAGATTTTTACTTACACAATAGCTTTTTTGATGAGTGCTTTGAGTGCGATGATATGGGACTCTTTGTCTGCTGCGAGAGTAGTCCAGAACGATTTTTCTTCATCAGTCACTGCTTCGGTCATATAGTTGTGAGTGATTCGCCACAGACTTTTTGATTCTTGGGTGAGCTGGTGCATGAGGTTGTATACATTGTTTGTTTCCATACGATGAGTATAGCATGTGCGTGATACACTACTAGATAGCATGAAAATTTCGGCGACTAACCCGCTTTCTAAAAAACCTCGCAAAAAAAGCGAAGTACAAAAACCAGTAGTTGTTGGTGATATTGCACGCGTCCCAGCAGGTGGTGTATCGATGAGTCGAGTGATCAATCTCAAGAAAAAGCTCCCTGCGATCCAGGTGAACATGGACCAAGTGAAAAACTGGTGGTTTGCGCATCAGCACAAGTTTTTCGTCATTACGGCAGTGCTCGTCGGAGCATTGATACTCAGTTCGTTTTCTACAGGGCACGCATCGGTTGCGACATTTCATCCGTCGACCTGTCTCGGTGATTGGGAAAAAGCTGAGAATGCAACAGGTGAGCCAAGTGTCCCCCCAGAGTCGAGCGCGGGAGATTTTTCTTTGGAAAACTCTGCTCGCATGCCTGCGAGTGTGTCATCTATATATTGTGGAGGGTTTAAGGGTGAGATACCGCAGTTCACGACTCCGACTGCATTCAAACTCACATTGTCGTGGTCGGTAGAAGGACAAGAAACAGAAACAGACTCAGCAACCGAAGACATATTTGATGTACCAGTGGGCGGTATCGTGATCCCTGCACCAGAAGAAATACCTACCGAAGAAGTGGTAGTGCCAGGTGTAGAGACTGTATCATTTTTCAAGCGATTGTTTACTCAGACAGTATTTGCACAAGAAAGTGAACCAGTGCCTGCAGAAGAAGTAGTGGAGGTGGCACAAGAAACAGTACAAGAACCTGCACAACAAGACACTGAATCAGTACCCACAGAAGAAGTGTCAGATGTAGAAGAAGTAGTGTCAGTAGAACCAATAAATACCGATGAGCAAGATGAAGTAGCCCAAGAAGAAACACCAGCAGATGCATTTATGCAAGTCGAGTATACACTCGACGGTACGACATGGAAGTCGCTCGGTGTGGTGGGTCGCAGTGAGTGGGCACGAGCATCATTTGATATTCCACTTGAGGGATGGGAAAACCTCGACAACCTCCAAGTCGCACTCAAGGCGCTGCCGACCTTTGACACACCTCCAGTGGTGTACCTTGACGCGATGAGTATCGATGTCGAGTACACCGATATGGCTGTAGAGGGTACGCCACCTACGGTGATGATCGACAACGACACAGACTTCGTCAACGGCAAAAAAGATTTCACTTCTACCGAGACGGTGACATTTGAACTCACGACCCCAGATCTCACAGTGGAAGAACTCAAGACACTCGTGGACGAAGGCAAAGCAACGATCGTCAAAGATACTGCAGGAGTACTCGGGGATACAGTGCATGATCCACTCATAACTAGTCAGGTAGAGGAGTCGGTCGATGTGATCAAAGATGCCGCACAAGAAACGAAAGAGCTCATAGAGTCTGTCCCAACCGAGATCACTCCACCTCCGGTAGAGACAGTGTCATTGATCAAGAAGCTTTTGAGTCCGGCCACTGCATATGCAAGTGGCGCTACAGTTGCAGCAGTCGTAGTCGATAGTCAAGGGCAGATGACTGATATTGTTGTGCAGGTAGTGACCGATCCTACAACGGGCAAGCGCCGAGTCGAAGTCGAGCAACCGCGAGAGTTCCGTCCTGGTGTCTATACAGTGCGTGTCACATTCACCACACCAACTGCAATCATTGTTTCGACCCAAGATTTTAGTTGGGGAGTACTTGCGATCAACTTCAACAAATCGGTGTACGTACCAGGAGATGATGCATACATACAAATGGGTGTGCTCAATGAAGGAGGTCATACAATCTGTGATGCAGATCTCGATTTGCGCATCACGACACCTACCGGTGCAGTAAACGTACTCTCTACTGATGACGAGAGTATTGTGCGTGCACCAGAGTGTGGACCCAACAACGTGATCAGTGTGCCTGACTACTACGCACACTATATAGTGCCGGACGTGGTGGGTACCTATGAGTTGACGCTGACCGCGCAGACTGCCAATGGTACCAAGTCGATCACTGATGCATTCGTTGTCCAAGCAAGTGAGCCGTACAGTATCGAGCGTGTGGGCCCGAGTCGTATTTACCCAGTCGCACTGTACCCAATGACACTACGTGTGCGCGCGACAGATGCATGGAGCGGTACAATCACCGAGCAAGTACCCGAGAGTTTTGAGATATCACAGCCACAACAAAGTATGCCGTACGAGAGCGTGTCGGTGGCAAATGATGTAAAGACTATATCGTGGAATGTGTCATTGTTGCCTGGCCAAGAAGTATTCCTTGGGTACTATTTTGATGCACCAGATGTGAGTCCGGAGTTTTACATACTCGGCAAGGCTGCGTTTGTTGATAGCGAATCTACAACAGTCTTTACGGAGTCGCGCAATTGGCAGATCGCATCTGACGCTGCATGCAACGCTACAGGATCTGGGACATGGAGTGCTACTGCCAACTTCCTCAACTGTACTGGTGCTGCGTCTGGTGGTGCTGGTACCGGACTTCGTCCTGGTCCTGCAGACGCTCTCACGATCAACTCTGGAGTCGCACTCACCGTAGATACTACTGCGACGATCACGTCGCTTGCATTTGCGGCGTCGACAGCAGCCACTTCGGTGACAGTCAACAACGGCGTTACATTTACGGTGACTGGTACGACTACGATCAGCTCTCCTGGAGCTGCAGGTACCAACACGATCACGGTGGGTGGAGGTACCTCTGGTATATTTTCAACTGCAGGACTTTCGATCCCAGGTAGTAGTACTGCGGGACGTTTTAGTACGCTCACACTATCTGCCGGAGGTACGTTTACGTCCACCAGTGGTATTACCTTTAGTGGAACAGCGGCACAATCTCGCTTTACCAACAGTAGTGCTGCGACGATCAACCTCACTGGTACGATGAGTACAGGTGGTACGGTGACGATCAACAGCGGTACGACACTCAACACCACCGGTACAGTGACACTGAGTCGTGCGACGACATTTGGCATACTCAACGTAAACTCGGGTACGACGACTATGGGAGGCGTGGCGATCGCCTACGCAGGACTCGTCACTGTTGCCAGCGGTGCAACACTGACGACGTCGAGCGCCACTGGTACCAAAACATTTAGTGCGGGTATCACCGTCAACTCTACTGGAGTATTTGATCTTTTGACGGGGAGCAACTTTGCAGCAGTGACAAGCTTTGGGGGCAATATCACCGCAAACGGTACCACGTTTCGTACAGGAAGTGGTACGGTGACACTCACGGGTACAGGTACTCGTACGATCTCTGGATCGGGCAATGCAACACTTGGTGGTACAGTGACTATACCGACCAACATGACGCTCACCAACTCCAACACTGGCACTGTGACTATGGGCGCTCTCACACTCGCAAGCCCTACAGCAGCCAACGGTCTCTCACTCACCACTGCCTCAACTACTAACATCACTGGTGCAGTCACCTACACAGCTAACGCTACTGCTAATGCACAAACCATCACAATGAATGGTACTGCCAACATAACCGCAGGGTCATTACTAATCAACCGCCCCACATCGACGGGGCAGTCAAACATCACGTGTGCCGGTGGAGCAACTGGTACATTTGCCACTACGGGGGCTGCATCTATCAACGGCGCAAATACTGCTACAGCAACAGTCAACGTGCTCATGAACACGTGCAACTTCACTTCAGGAGGATTGCTGACTATTGCAGGAGGTACGACTGGTGGCAATATCACATTTACCACTACCACTGGTGTACTCACTGCTGGTGCCGGTATCACGTTTAGTGGTACCACTGCACGCAACGTACTCAATGTGGGTAGTGGCAATTTCAACCTCGTCGGTACACTCGGCTCCGGTGGTACGCTCACGATCGACAGTGCCAACACACTGTTTACTACCGGTACTGCCGCGATCTCTGGTGCGTATACCATACAAAACTTCACCGTATCATCGGGTACAACCACGCTCAACAACGTCGCCATCACATTTGCTGGCAATACGACTGTTTCAGGATCACTTGTTGCTGCTTCTGCTGTAGGGCTCAAAACGTTTACGGGACCAGTGACTGTCAATGCAGGAGGAAGTTTCAACCTTTCTGCTGTTGCGACTGTTACACGTTTTGATAACAATATAACAGTAGATCCAGCGGGTACATTCAACTCCGGTACCGGAACAGTCACAATTGGGACATCGTTGAGTTTGCTCGGTGCTGGGAACATCTCTCTCGGTGGCACAGTCACTATTTCATCAGGGGTGACGCTCACCAACTCCAACACTGGCACTGTGACTATGGGCGCTCTCACACTCGCAAGCCCTACAGCAGCCAACGGTCTCTCACTCACCACTGCCTCAACTACTAACATCACTGGTGCAGTCACCTACACAGCTAACGCTACTGCTAATGCACAAACCATCACAATGAATGGTACTGCCAACATAACCGCTGGGTCATTACTAATCAACCGCCCCACATCGACGGGGCAGTCAAACATTACCTGCGCAGCGAGTGCAACAGGAACGTTTACTGTTAATGGAGGCGCAGGGGTTAGTTTGCAAGGAGCTAATAATGGTGTGACAGGCTCCATCAATCTTTCGATGAAGGATTGTAATTTTACCGCTTCTGCTGCACAGGTAGTTTGGGGTGGTGTTAATGGTGGTGGATTGATCGACGTTTCGTTTGATGCAGGAACACTGACAGTTGGGGCGGGTGTAAGTTTTGTGGGTTCTGCAACTGTCAATAAACTGACTATGGGCCCAAATAGTACACTCAATCTCACGGGAACAATTCCTGCGCTCGGTGGTTTGACTATTGACTCAACAAACACACTGGTTTCAACAGGGACAAGCACTATCAATGGTCCGTACACATTTGGAAAGGTAGAGATTCCATCAGGAACACTTTCGCTTGGAGGCGCTGCGATCACATTTGCAAACACTGTGACAATCGATGGAACACTCAACTCTGTTACATCCGCTACAGGGACAAAAACATTTAACAGCATGGTGACGATCAATCCAGGAGGTGTGTTTGATATGTCTCCGGTGAACCCAGTGACATCGTTTGCGGGGGGTATTACGATGAATGGCACGACCTTTAACAGTGGTACTGCCGCAACAGTGTTTAGCGCTACTCAAGATATCGCAGGGTCTACCAACATGTCATTTGGTGGAGCAGTGACTATCTCGTCGGGCGTGACCCTCACCAACAACAACACTGGTACGGTCAACTTTACTTCATCGGTGACAGGAGGCAATGCATCATCGACATTTGCAACTGGGTCAGGGTCTACGAGTGAGTTTGATAGTACAGTCATGTCTACTGGACTCCTGGTGCCGTCAACGAGCGCAAACACGGTCATCTATGGTGGCGGTACTCAGACGATCAAGATACCGACTACCAACCCGTACTATAACCTGACCATATCTACAGCTGGAGTGAAAAGTCTCGCTGCGTCAACGACAGTATCCAACGCACTCAGTATCACTGCCGGATCACTCGATACAGTCAACGGATCAAACTTCCCACTCATTGTGAAAGACATCACTATCGGAGCAAGCGGAACACTGCTTGGTCAAGGATCTACTATCACTGTGACTGGCAACTGGTCCAACAGTGGAGTGTTCACTGCAGGTACTTCTACGGTACTCATGAACGGTGGTGCAACAGTGACAGTGTCAGGAAATACAACATTTGCAAATCTTACGATCACACACACTAGTGCAAAACAGGTAAATTTCCAAACAGCAGGTAGTCCTACGTTTGCAATCACTGGTCTCTTTACGGTTACGGGTAGTCTAGGGCAACCCATCAAACTGTACTCTGACGCATCTCCGACACAATGGACGATCAACCCTACTGGTACCGCTAGCGTCGACTATGTCGATGTACAAGACAGTGCATGTGGCGGAGGGTCGATCGCTATCATGCCGGGCAACTTCACCAACTCTGGCAACAACGGTACTTGTTGGTTGAATGCGTCCATCACGTTTAGTATTTCTGATGCAAGTATCGGATTTGGAGCACTGTCGTCCAGTGCGGCACGTTTTGCGACTGGAGATACTGTAGGAGATACTAGTGAAACTGAAGCGCACACAATAGTGGTGAGTACTACAGCACCTTCTGGATATACACTGAGTGTTCGGGGAGATTCACTTACAAAAACAGGTCACACGATTGCAGCTATTGGGGGAGTAAACACCGCATCAAGTACAGGAACAGAGCAGTTTGGTCTGCGTATGACTGCTACAGGTGGTAGTGGTACTGTGTCTGCTCCGTATGCCGCAAGTGGGTTTGCATACGATGCGACCAGTAGTGCACCAAGTGCTGTAGCAAGCGCAACAACAGGTGATGGTGTAGCGACCACATATTCAGCGCGCTACATGTGCAACATCGCAGCGGTGACTCCAGCAGGAAGCTATGCGACAGACCTCACCTATGTAGTCACCGGCAACTTCTAACTTTTATCCACTAGACGTACACCTACTCCATAGGTATACTTATACTCATGAAAAAGAAAATCTCTATTTTTGGACGACTCCTACTCATTGCAATTGTACTTGTTACTACAAGTCGACTTGATCTCATCGCAGAAGCCGCATCAGTATCATCATTTAAAGATACTATGTCGACACAGCTTCCGAATACGACAGCTACACATACCGTGCAATGGACACTCGTAGGAGGAGATACTATCGCTACAGGAGAGACCTTTGCGATCGACTATACCAACGCAGACTTCACACTCAACGCAATAGGCAACTGGCAGACTGCAGATTTTGCGCTCAGTGACGGTACTCGTAGCAGCCAAGCCCCTGTTGCGGTGGGTGCTGCTCCCTCATGTAGTGCCGGTGCCAACAACTATACCGTCACGATCGATACAACCAACAACACATTTACGATCACCACTTGTGCGAGCTGGAACGCCTCTGGTGCTAACGCCGCAGTGACATTTGTCATCAACGGCACTACTGCTAGTGGTACTGGTACGATGACCAACGGCTCTGATGTCAACTCTTCGGTGTTTACACTCACACAATCCAACGGTGACACTGGTACCGCTGCGCTTGCGATAGAGACCAACTCAGTCGTCAGTGTTAGTGCGACCGTCAACCCTACACTTACGTTTTCCAACGATGATGCCGCGATCGGCTTTGGTGCACTCTCATCTAGTGCAGCAACGTACGCAACTGCCAACGCAGCGGGATCTGGATCAGATAGTGTGGCGCACACACTCTCTGTCGGAACCAATGCTGCAGGTGGATATGCGCTCACCTACAACGGTGCAACACTTACCTCTGGTGCCAACAACATAGATGCGGCAACGATTAGTGCGGATGCCAATGGTACACCGGGTACTGAACAGTTTGCGATTGGAGCCGCACTCACTGGCTCAGGATCGATTGCGTCAGGATATGCAAACAGTGGTTCAGACTGGAACTTCGTACCATCTACGACCACAACACTTGCATCACATACCGCACCCGCGAGCGACACAGTAGCGATGCACTACCTCGCAAACATCGCTGCAACTACACCTGCTGGTTCATATACAACATCTATTACGTACGTAGCAACAGGAACATTCTAATCACTGTATGAAGCAAGCAACACATCGATTATCTCTCATAACTGGTATCCTCAGTTTCTTTTTCTCTGCATTGACAGCTCATGCACTTACGATCACCCCCGTACGTATCGAGATCAACGGTGACCCGGGTACGACACTGACCGAAGAAATGACATTGATCAATGAACAAGATGCGACAATCACATATTACTCATCATATGCCAACTTCGAAGCACAAGGAGACACCGGCAGTCCTGCATTTGTAAACGCAACAGAAGGCATTGGTACGTGGATGAAGACCGCACAATCCATCACACTCGGACCCAAAGAATCAAAGACAGTATCAATACTAATCACTGTTCCCAAAGATACCACTCCAGGAGGATATTTTGGGGCAATATTTTGGGGCACAGCACCCGAGAGTACAACACCTGGAGAAGTAGCAATCAGTGCCAAGACTGGCATGCTTGTACTGCTTTCGGTCAACGGGGAAGTCAAAGAAGCAGGAGGTCTCGTAGACTTCCAGACCAAAGGGCAGACATTTTGGTACAACACACTCCCTGTATCATTTGAGTACCGTTTTCGCAACGATGGTGGAGATCGGGTGAAGCCATCTGGTATGATCAAGATTCGCAACACCTTCTATCTACCAGCTGACAAGATAGATGCCAACCCTGTTCAGGGTAACATCTTGCCATCGAGTACTCGCAAGTTCAATGTAGACTGGATCAAACACCCAGAGTCAGCTGACGCTCCACTTGCCACTAGTGCAATGGGCAAGTTTTTCCATACAGTAGGGTACCAGTGGCGCAACTTTGCGGTGGGTCTGTATTTTGCAAAAATCGATATTGCCTATGGAAATCAAGGGCAGCTGGCAACTGATACAGTCAAGTTTTTCGTATTTCCATGGCAACTCTTGATTGTTCTTGTTCTTGCATTCTTTATACTATGGCGAGGTGGCAAGAAACTTCTCAAGGCATACAACCGCTTCATTATCTCAAAGGCTCGCGCAGGAGGCGCAGAGTCGCTTGATGAATAATACTATTCTTAGAGGATATATTTTTATTGTTGTACTACTACTCGTAGGCGCTGTTGCTCGTGCCGACACTCTCAATGTCACCATATCAGCACAGGTCAACAATGGGATTGGGGGCGGCAGTGGAGGTGGTGGAGGTGTGTCGTCTCCGACTGAAGTGCGTTTCTCAGGCATGGGGTATCCGAGCTCGATGGTCTATATCGTCAAAGATGGTACTGTGGTCGCAACGACAGTTGCTGCGCCCAATGCTCAGTTTTCGGTTACTGTCGCTGACCTTGATCCTGGGTCATACGTGTTTGCGGTGTATGGAGAAGATAGAGATGATCGCAAATCTACATCGTTTTCATTTCCGGTATTTGTCACCAGTGGCACGTCTATTAGTATCGGAGGTATCTTTCTTTCCCCAACGATCGACGTCGACAAAATACAGGTCAAGCAAGGTGAGCCGATCGGTATTTTTGGGCAGAGTATTCCGGATGCAGAAGTCTCGATCGTGGTGAACTCAGAGACACAGCACATTCGTCGTGTAAACACTGATGAGGGCGGCAACTACTTCTTGCGGTTCGATAGTGCGGTGCTCGAGTACGGAGAACACAGTACCAAGTCTGCTGCGATCGAAGAAACAGACGTTTCGTCGTTTAGTGACCCCGCAGGATTTCGTGTCGGAAATGTCACAATCGAAAAAACAAAAGCAGGATGCGAAGCGCTTCGCGGAGACCTCAACTGTGACGGCAGAGTAAACCTGGTCGACTTTTCTATTATGGCGTTTTGGTATCGACGGACTGGTGTACCAGTCAAGGTCGATCTCAACAATGATGGCACGGTGACATTGGTCGACTTTTCTATTATGGCGTATCATTGGACAGGATAATATATGAAATCATTTTTTACATTCATTGTCATAACACTCTTGATCCCTGCTACTACACATGCGGTTGCAGTGTCGATCGTACCACCTGCAGATACAGTCGGGGTACAGCAACAGTTTTTCATTGATGTGGTCGTCGATACCGAAGGCACGTCGATCAACGCAGTTGAGTCATTTGTGCGTTATAGTACTGAGACACTACGGCTGGTTCGTATCGAAGACGGACAGTCGATCATACCGTTGTGGATACAACAACCACGTGATGAAGGAGGGGCGATTTCATTTGCAGGTATTATTCCCAACGGATATGCGGGGACTATTGACCCTTTTGATCGCGAGCGTGTGCTGCCTGGTGTACTTGTGCGGTTAGTATTTGAAGCAATAGTTCCTGGTACTGCGACTATCAGTACTGACACGACAGTCACAAATAACGATGGACAAGGTACGGCACAGACGCTGCCAAGTATGGCAACTGTATTTCGTATTGCAGAGACTTCGTCGTCAGCAGTGTATCGTTTTGATGATGGTATCGCGCCGACACTCACTGCACAGCGTGTACGTGATCCCAATCTCTTTGACAACGCGTACACACTCGTTTTTGATGCACAAGATAAGGGAAGTGGTGTTGCGTATGTCGAAGTAAAAGAAAAAAATACCACATGGAAAAAAATATCGAGCCCATATCGCTTGGAAGATCAGCGAGATGACGCTACACTACAAGTACGAGCATTCGATAACGCACGCAACATGACAATGATAACGATCGGAGATATACAACCATCGTTTGCACAGCTCGTATTTCTCGCACTCGTGCTCATTGTTGGGTTCCCGCTCATGGTGTTGCTCTACAAACGCTATGGTTATAAGAAATAATATACGTGCTTTATTTTTCTTTAGTCTACTAACATTTTTTGTTTGTGGTACTTTTGCACGTGCGGCGACACTACAGATCGTGCCGTCAACGAGTACGTATGCGGTGGGTGATACCGTACGACTACGTGTTGCAGTTTCTAGTGACACACAGGCGATCAACGGGGCATCGGTCAACGTATCATTTCCTTCGGACATGCTTACGCTCACGAGTGTATCGAAAACTGGTTCGATCATGACGCTGTGGGCTCAGGAACCGACGTATTCCAATAGTGCAGGTACTGCGTCGTGGGAAGCTGTCGCACTCAATGGGTTCAATGGCAAAGACGGCACACTCGCAACTCTGGTGTTCAAGGCGAAAAAAGCAGGCAAGGCCACCGTCGCTATCAACACTTCTACCGTACTAGCCAACAATGGCGAAGGTACCAATGTTCTTACCTCAAAACAAGGCGGTACAGTGACGATCACGACAGCACCTGCGCGTGTCGATCAGCCGATCGTTCCTGGAGATGATGCACCAGTACAGGTAGCTGATACTATCACCATCGAAGAAATCAAAAAGCTCGATGCAAAAAGTCCCAAAGCACGTTTCCGTGTGACGACCCTTGTTCCACAGTTCCCGCAGGTCTATGACGTACAGATCGACGATTTGCCACTGATCACATGGACTGATGACGGCACCAACATATTTGAGACACCAGTACTTGCGCGTGGTACTCACTTGATCAAGTTCAAGACGATCACCGCGAGTGGTACGACGCTATCAGCATTTGCAGACTTCGTTACCGACAACTTGAACACTCCGATCATTACCGACTACCCAGTCAACGTCTTTGCGGGAGAGTTTGTCGTACTCAAAGGCATCGCTGATCCCAACACCACGATAGTCTTTACGACGACTCGTCAGCCATCACGCTTCCCACTACTCTCACGTCTCACTGGAGTGACTGGCGACACAACTCCACGCGAGACTACCGTGACTACCAACGACAAAGGTGAGTTCAACTACATCTCACCCGACAGAGTAGAGGCAGGTACTTACTCTATCTATGCACGAGCTCGGAGCGAAGGTGGGCTCGAGAGTATGCCTACGGTACCCGTGCGCGTAGCAGCTCACGCCGATATATTCTCTCGCCTCACATTGTGGCTGACCAACACGCTCTCACTCATTGTTCCACTCCTTGCACTTCTCTTTGTATTCTTCTTTATCATTATCTACACCCTTGCGAAATACAAACGTTTCAAGCGCAAAGTCGCAGCAGATCTCATCTCGAGCGAGAGCGATGTACGCAAGCGTTTCCAGGCGATCGACTCTGACCTCGAAGAGTATGCCAAGCTTCTGATCAAGACCCACACCTCTCAGCGTCTGACCGATGACGAACGTCAGTCACTTGTGCGTATCAAACAAGATATCTCTAGTACGGAGCGCTCTATCTCAGGGGACATCAAACGAACACAGGATCGACTACTATAATTAAAAAAGCAACTGAGAACTTCAGTTGCTTTAGTGCTTTGGTAACACTCATCCTTTCTTGGATTTTCTATATTCATTAACTCCATGTAAAAGCCCATCCATTACCGCATGACCATTCACTGTAATACTTCCTAGGATAATCCAAAAATACGCCCCACTTTTTTCTTTATCAGGAAATGGCATGTACGGAAGGTAAAGCGTTGTAGGAATACAGAAAATGATACAAATAACAATTATCAGAAATAAACGTTTTCTCGCAATAGATAGCGGGCGATGCTTTCCGATAAGTCGTCCGATTATGTAGGATGCGAGGCAAGAAGCAATAATAATTGCTAACAAAATAAAAATTTTAATAAGTACCATAAAATATAATTTTTATTACATTACAACCAAAACTTGACTTTGTCAATAAAATTGAGTAGAGTAATTAAAATACATACTGTATGGATGCGAAAAAAGCGCTCGGTCAAGCATTACGAGAAATTCGAAAATCAAAGAATATAACACAGAAAAAAGCTGCGGAAAAAATGAAAACAACCCAAGCTGGGTGGTCGGCATATGAGACTGGTAAAAACGGAACTAGTTTAGAAATAGTAGTCCAACTCGCTAATGCTGTAGAAGTCCCACCGATTACTTTGATGAAAAAATTTTTGACGTATTACCTAAAAGAATAAAACACAAACGGAAATCTGTTTGTGTTTTTTATTTGCTCCGTTCTCGTATTTCGGTGAGGATTTTTGTGAGGAAGTCGTCTTGTGTAAGTGTTATTTTTTCTCCACCTCGTGTTTCTATGGTGTATGTACCTGACTCTATTTCTTTGTCACCGATGACGATGATGTAGGGAGTATGCATAGATTTTGCAGCATGAATGCGTTTGCCGAGAGAGTTGTTGTCACCGTAGAGCTCGGTGCGGACCATGTGGGCGCGAAGTGCCTGACGTAGTGTCTGTGCTGCATCGTGATGCGTGTCTTTCACGGGAACAATAGCGACCTGTACTGGTGCAAGCCATGTAGGGAAGTCTCCACCAAAGTGTTCAATGAGGAAGCCGATGAATCGCTCGTGGGTACCCAGTGGTGCACGGTGGATACACAGCGGAGTCTTGAGCGTGCCATCAGAGTCGGTATAGGTGAGGCCGAAACGTGCAGGGACTGCAAAGTCGACTTGGTTGGTCGCAAGGGTAAACTCACGGCCGATCGCACTGTAGACTTGTACGTCGATTTTGGGCCCATAAAACGCTGCTTCGTTTGCTACTTCTACAAATGGAATGTTTGAATCTATCAACACTTTTCTTACCATTGCTTCAGTCTTTTCCCAGAGCTCGGGTTCGTCTACATATTTCTTGCCGAGCTGTGACTTGTCGTGCAGTGACAGACGCATGACATATTTTTCAATACCAAAGATTTTGAAATACTGGAGATACAAGTCATTTACTTTGCGAAACTCATCCGCAAACTGTTCCTCGGTACAGTATATATGTGCGTCGTTCATTTGTAGTCCACGCACGCGCATGAGACCAAAGAGCTCACCAGACTTTTCATGACGATAACAAGTGCCGTATTCAGCGAGGCGCAGTGGGAGGTCACGATAACTCTTTGGTTCTGCTGCAAATATCTTGTGGTGGTGTGGGCAGTTCATAGCCTTGAGGTAGTACTTGCCACCATCGTACTCCATAGCAGGGTACATAGAGTCTGCATAGTAGGGCAGGTGACCAGAGGTGAGGTACATGGACTCTTTGGCTAGATGTGGAGTTTTCACTCGGACGTACTCTTGGGCAAACTCACTCTCTTTGGCTAGACGCTCAAGTTCTTCGATCATTGCGGCACCATTGGGTAGCCATAGTGGAAGTCCACCACCGACGTCTTCGTCAAATGCAAAGATAGACATTTCTTTGCCAAGCTTTCGATGATCACGTTTTTCTGCTTCAGCACGCATCGCGAGGTACTCATCGAGTTTTTCTTTGGTCTCAAATGCAAATCCATAGATACGAGTGAGCATTGGGTTTGCTTCATTGCCACGCCAGTATGCGCCTGCGACACGATCGAGTTTGAAACTATTGGGGTCAATAGTAGAGAGGTCGTCTATGTGTCCACCGCGACATAGATCGACAAATGATCCCATTGTATAGAGTGTGATACTCTCGCCACGATCAGCTATCTCATTGATGAGCTCTGTTTTAAATACGTTGTCTTTGTAGTACTCGAGTGCTTCTTCTTTAGAGACTTCTCGGTGAGTCACTGTATTCCAGGTGGGGAGTATCTCGCGCATTTTTGCTTCGATCTTGGCAAGGTCATCGATACTGATCGAGGTGTCAAACTTTGCGTCATAGTAGAAGCCATCATCGATCGATGGTCCGAGGGTGAGCTGTGCGGTAGGGTAGAGCTCCATGATTGCAGCCCCGAGGAGGTGGGCGAGTGAATGGCGCTGATCGGCGAGGTGTTCAGGTTTCATAGGAGCAATAGTACCATTTCTAGAGGGTTTTTTCGAGGGGTTGACAATACACACTTTTTTGTTATAGTTTTCAAAAAACAAATATGAAAAATGTGGAACTTGGTTTTGAGGTAGTACCAAATGAAAAAACCCTCGATGAGTACACTGAAAAAATAAAAGAACAAGAACATAGTACTGTTGAATGGCGCTATCCTTCGTATACTGCGATGAATGGTGAAGAGAGTTTTGTAGCTCGTATTTATAATCGCAAGATACAAAGCTACCTCCTCGTCCCACACTTTTGGGATATTCCTCGTCGCAAAAAAAGTATCATTCGCAAGCCGCAACCACTGCACGAACTGATTCGCGTAGGGCTTCAGAAAGAGGTACATCTCTTTTTAAAGAAGTGGCAGCGAGTACAAACGATAGAAGTCGAAAATACCAATCCGTTGGTGGAAATAGATGTGCACCAGAAGCATATTGTCGATATCATCAAGTACGGTAAATATGACTGGCGGTATAGAGATTTCCAATTTTTTCCTTCCAATTTTGATCCCGTATGGGTTCATCGAAGTGTTCTTCCTTTTATTTTCAAGAAAGTAACTCTCGTCGGTGGTGAACAAAAACGTCATGCGCAATATGACATATACACCCTACTGACCGAGCGATTTAGCTAACCAATACTGTCCCTCCATTTATGGTACGGACAGTATTTTACTTTTTAGACACCATATAGTATGATGTTTTCATATGGTAGTACGAATGAGACATACTCGGGCACACACGGCAAACCGCCGTAGTCACCATGCCTTGAAGGGCCTTGCCCTTTCTAAAGACGCAAGTGGTACACCCCACATCCGCCACCGTGCCAGCCTCGACGGCATGTACAAGGGACGCACTGTAGTAGGAGACCCTGTAAAGAAAGTCATGAAAAAGCAGGGCAAAGCTGCTCCAAAGAAGTCATCTAAAAAAGTCGCAAAAAAGAAAAAATAACCCTTACTAATTTGTACCTTTAATTCAATCCATGGCCAACCGTCACCTCTCTCGATCCATTGTTCTCCAAGCTCTTTTTGAGTGGGATTTCGTTGGCAAGCCCGAGGATCTCAAGGGTATGATCGATCGTGATATCGTAGAGTTTGGGCCGGGGCACAACGACCAAGCGTTCATGTACGGCATCGCGGAGCTCGTGCAGCGCAAGCTCACCGTGATCGACGATATTCTCACCAAGGCTGCACCTGAATGGCCACTCGACAAGATCTCAAACGTAGATCGCAACATTTTGCGTATGGGACTTGCGGAGCTCCTCTTTGGCGATCGTGAACAAGTACCACCCAAAGTGGCGATCAATGAAGCGATCGAACTTGCCAAGACATTTGGTGGAGAGAACTCTGGCAAGTTCGTCAATGGCGTACTCGGTGCAGTGTACAAGGAGATCGGGGAACCTGGTAAAGAGCAAATGTCAAAACCTCGCGCTCCGAAATCCAAAGAACCCGAAGAGCCGATCGACATTTCCAAGCTTCCTGTGGAAGCAAAGGGTGGTGGTATCGTACATGCCAAACATGATGGTGTAGACTATGTCGCGCTCGTACACGATGTGTTTGGGTACTGGACACTACCCAAGGGTGGCGCAGAAGGAGAAGAAACAATCGAACAAACAGCGAAACGTGAGATAGAAGAAAAGCTCGGGATCATGGTAGAGCTCGGTCCGGAGATCGGTGCGATCGAGTATGTGGCGTCTCATCCGGAAAAAGGCAAGCTCGTAAAAAAGGTAGTGTTCTATCTGGCAGAGGCTCCGTACCAAGAACTGACACTCCACACCAACGGTGGACTCGACAAGGCGCAGTGGTTCCAACTGCACGAGGTAGTTGACTTGACCATCTACGATGATATATTGCCACTGATCGCGAAAGCGATCGAAACGATTACTAGCAAATAACTATTACAGTAGTGTATAGATTGTGGACTATAGATATATAGTCGATAGCCTAGACGCTATATTTCTTTATGAAAGATTTTACCCCATTTGAGGACTCTATCGGTATTTCATTTACCAACAAAGACATTCTCAAGCACGCATTTATTCACCGATCGTACATCAATGAAAACCCCAAGAGTGGACTCGAGCACAACGAACGTCTCGAGTTTCTCGGAGATGCAGTGATTGAGCTCGTGGTCACCGACTACCTGTTTCGCACGTATCCGACTCATCACGAAGGAGATCTCACCGCGTATCGCTCTGCACTGGTCAACGCCGTCATTATGGGTGAAGTTGCACGAGATCTTGGTATGAACGACTATCTCTTGCTCTCCAAAGGCGAACAAAAAGACACTGGTCGCGCACGACAAACGATACTTGCAAACGCATACGAGTCTTTTGTAGGTGCGCTCTATCTCGACCAAGGCTATACAGTCTGTGACACATTTGTCAGTCGTACACTTCTGAGCAAGCTCGACGACATTATCAAGAACAAATCATGGAAGGACGCAAAAAGTCAGATCCAAGAAGAAGCCCAAGAGCGACTTGGTGTGACCCCTGCGTACAGAGTCGTAGCAGAGACTGGCCCTGATCATGACAAGTATTTCACCATCGGAGTATTTTTCGGAGAGAAAAAGATCGCTGAAGGAAAAGGCAGAAGTAAGCAAGAAGGAGAACAAGCAGCAGCGCTCGCAGCACTCGAAGCAAAAGGCTGGATGTAGTGATATACTAGTGTCATCATGCGTCTCAAAGAAATAGAGATAGCTGGCTTCAAATCATTCGCCAAGAAATCGGCGCTCTCTTTTGATACGTCGGTCACCGCAGTGGTCGGACCCAATGGATCGGGCAAGAGCAACGTGGTCGAAGCATTTCGGTTCGTACTTGGTGAACAGTCGATGAAAAGTATGCGCGGCAAGACGGGTGCAGATCTCATCTTTCGTGGCTCATCAGGAGCATCCAAGCTCTCTCGTGCGGCAGTGTCGATCACCTTTGACAACAGTGATGGAGTATTTGCATTCCCACTTCACGATGGTGGCTCGGGTGACACTACGCCACTTCTCTTTGAAACGATCACGTTTACTCGCGAGCTCTTTGCCGACGGTACGAGCAAGTACCTGATGAACGGCACCGAGATACGACTCAAACAAATGGTGGAGCTTCTCTCGTCGGTAAACATTGGCGCATCGAGTCACCACATCATTTCACAAGGCGAAGCAGACAACATACTGCGCGTGAACTCACGCGATCGTCGCGAAATGCTCGAAGAAGCACTCGGGCTCAAGGTGTACCATCATCGGATCAAAGAAAGTGAATCCAAGCTTGCCAAGAGTACCGAAACACTCAAAGAAGTGCAGTCATTGCGCCGTGAGCTTGCACCACACCTTTCATTTCTCAAGAAACAAGTTGAGAAAATAGAAAAAGGTAAAACGATTCGCAGTGAACTCGAGGACGCACTTTTGCAGTATCTCGCTACAGAGAAGTTGCATGTAGAACAAGAAGCTACACGCATTGCAGACGCAACCATGCTGATCCAGCATAAAAAGCATGATCTAGAGCGCGCACTGTCTGAGCTGCCTAGAGAGGAGTCTGCTGTGGACTTTGGTACTGCCATGAGTAGAGAGCGCAGTGCACTTGCGGCTATCCGCGACAAACGTCGTACTGTAGAGAGTCGTATCGGTAGACTGCAGGGTATGATCGAGGTGGAGCGCCGTGTCGTACACGAGCGTGTTGCTGTTGGTGCAGTAGGTGTGACCTTTGACTCGGTAGAGTACACCGAGCTTTTGAACGACTTGGAAAAAGCAATCGATACTATCGCACGCGCTGACTCACTCGCTGCTGTTCAGTCGGCTCTCGCACATGTCAGTAGTATCCTCGTATCACTCCAGTCTCGACAGGCACCGAGTGTCGCGATAGACACTTCTGCACCGCGCACTTCAGAGTCGCTTGCGGATATGGCACACGAGCTCGAGCAGCTCGAGCGAGAACTCGTCGCGGTAGTTGAGGACGAGACCGTGTCCCAAGAAACACTATCGAAACTCGAGATGGCTCGCGATCAGCACGCACTCACACAGCAGAGCACCGTCGCTGCGCGATACCGCATTGAGGGTGAGCTCACTGGATGCAATGCAGAGTTACACATACTCGCAGCTGCACAGACTGCGTGTACCGAGCGCCGAACATATTTTGACTCTGAGCTCAGAGAGGCAGCATTTCTGTTTGGTCCGCAGTTCCTGCACGCACTCCAGAGTACACCGGGCATTCCCGAGCTCGATCTCCATGATCAAAAAAGAACCATTGATCGTTTGAAAATACGACTAGATGAACACGCAGGTATCGGCCACGAAGTAGTAGGAGAGTACGAGAGCACGATAGAGCGCGATGCATTTCTCGCACGCGAAGTCGCCGATATCGAAAGCAGTGTCCGCAACCTCGAGACACTCATCATCGATCTCAAGAAAATACTCGACGACAAGTTCACCACCGGTGTCACCGTCATCAACGAACGCTTTAGCGAATTTTTCAAAACGATGTTTGGTGGAGGCAGCGCATTTCTCTCTATCACCGCAGAGAAACGCCGCAAACGAAAAACTGACGAAGACCTAGAAATGACCGATGACGAAGAAACTGATGACCGATTTATGGAGCGGGGGATCGAAGTGCACGTCTCACTTCCCGAAAAGAAGGTCAAGGACTTGCACATGCTCTCTGGTGGCGAACGCTCCCTTGTGTCTATTGCGCTCCTCTTTGCGATCTCTCAGGTGAACCCGCCACCATTTCTCGTACTCGACGAGACCGATGCAGCACTCGACGAAGCCAACTCTCGCCGCTACGGCGACATGGTAGAGCGACTGTCTGAGTACTCACAGCTGATCGTTGTCACTCACAACCGAGAGACTATGTCTCGAGCATCTGTCCTCTACGGAGTGACGCTCGGCTCCGACGGCTCCTCGAAACTCCTCTCGATCAAGTTTGATGAGGCGGTAAAAGTGGCGAAATAGGGCTCAATCTGGTATACCTAGATCAAGAAAGGTACTATGAAAAAAGTTAAATTCTTCTTCGAATTTTTCAGGATACTTATTGATTGGATAATTGTTTTATTTGCCAAATCTGAATCCGAAAAGAAATTCAAAGAACACGAAGGTATTACAACATCAGACCCACTCTGATGTTTTTTATTGCTTTTTCTCGCAAAATCGCTAGTATGCAGTAAAAATACAGCCAATGAAAAAAATGGTAATTGATGAGTACAGACCATTCCTCGCAGAATGTCTCCGCAGGGGTACTATACGGATAGGGTCAGGACCAGAAAAGTTATTCCACGCATTTTTCGTAAGTCATGAACATCCGACTGTAGCGGTACATAGCGATAGAGGATTTGATCATGTATTACTTGTACTAGTCAGTACAGTGCTCGAAATGAAAGGTATATACGATGACGCCGAGTCTTTGTACGTATACTCTCTGGGTATTGCTGATGAAAATGAATTTGAAAGACTTCTGATGAAAGGGACTATGATGATGGTACTGATAAAAGAATCCATCCATATGTATTATGATCGATCAACATCATTTAGTCTCAATGAAATGCCTGGTACCTATAGACGACATGGTTCTGGTAGTACTGTGCTCGATGCTATGCATAGCGTACTGACTGCAGATGACGTCATAGTGTCTTGTGTTCCTGATGTTCCACCCCTGATATAACCTGTGCATAGTGTGCAGGTTATTTTTTATGAAGTGCTATACTACTGTCATGGAACCAACCAAAACAACAAACGATCATACCTGTACTCCTGGACATTGCTGTGTGTGCGACGGCTGTGGTGTCATGTGCAAGCGTGATCATCAAGGACAGCGAAATTGGGTGCGCCACTTTGTGATCCTTATTGTCGGAGTGATCGCTGCATTTTTCATTGGATACCACTTGGGCAAGCTCAAAGGGTATGTGATGACATACTACGGTATGCCGATGCAAGGAGTACAAAAAATAGTACAGTAGAAAATATCCGCTCATCCGAGCGGATATTTCTTGCCTTGTTTGTACCCGTGCGCGAGTGCCACACAGATGATACTCGTGGCGCCGGCATCCGTTAGTGCGCGACGTGCCTCGATGAATGTCGATCCGGTGGTAGTGACGTCATCGATCACTACGTACGTGCGCGTAGGATCCAGCTGTCTAGTGCAGCTCATCGAGTACTGCAGGTTCACGAGGCGCTCGGCGCGGTTGCATTTGGCTTGCTGGATAGTGAACCGCACCTTGCGCAAGAGAGGTTGGAGTGTGGTACCTGCGAGTCGAGGTCGCCACCAACGCGCAAGGAGGTCTGCTTGGTTGTAGCCACGTTCACGACTTTTGGTACCACTACCTGGTACAGGGACGAGGACGGGGTGCGTGTACTGACGTAGGTAGTCGGTGATTGCAGGTACTGCTGCGTCTGCAAGTGCTCGTGCAAGCTCGCTACGGCGATGATATTTGATCTCCCAGATAGCACGGGCCACCAGTGTGGATCCGTAGTCAAACACCGCAAACGTGTGTGGAGGAAGTGGTGCAGAGCGGGCAAGGGTACTCCTGCAGCTCTGACACAGGGAGCTCCCCGGTGCTCGGCATCGATAGCAGTGTTCGGGGAAGAAAAGTCGAGAAAGAAGTGAGAACATACAAAATATCCAAATATGCCGTATACTACTACTATATGGATAGTATACTCTCTGGTCTCAAGAGTGCGATCGGAAACATCTTTGGAAAGAAAGAAGACAACACCGCGGTCGGTATCGACATCGGGTCTTCGGCGATCAAGGTCGTGGAACTCAAGCGTGAAAATGGACGAGCACTCCTCTCGACGTATGGCGCACTCTCTCTGGGACAATATAAAGAAGGCGCAACGCTCGGCCAAGTCGTCGTACTTGATGCTGATACTATCGCCAAGGCACTCGTGGATGTACTCAAGGAAACCAACATCACAAGTAAAAGTGTCGTAGTCGGTATCCCCTCTATTTCATGTATTATTTTCATTTTGCAGTTGCCGGCTGCTATAGATGAGGCAAGTATGCCGCAAGTCATCCCCAACGAATCCAAGAAGTTCATTCCTGTACCACTCGAAGACGTGTCGCTCGACTGGTATGTGATCCCTCGCCGTGAAGACTCAGGTATCGCATCACGAGTCGTCGCAGAAACAGGTGGGGAAGCAAAACTCTCTGTGCTCGTTGTGGCAACACTCAACGAAACGTTGGTGAAATACACTGACGTCCTCAAAAAGACGGCGCTCCCAATGGATAATCTTGAGATTGAAATATTTAGTCACATTCGCTCAGTACTCACACGTGAACTCTTTCCGGTCATGATCGTCGACGTCGGTGCATCAAAAACCAAGCTCACCATCGTAGAGCATGGTATTGTCGAGACGTTTCGCCTCGTCAATCGTGGAAGTCAGGATGTGACGCTCTCAATCGCACATTCACTCGAAGTACCGTTTCCAAAAGCAGAAGATATCAAAAAGCAGTATGGTCTGATCCCTGCACCAGAACACCCCGCGGTATCAGATATCGTCAAGACGCATTTTGTCGACATTTTCCAGGAGATAAATAGCAACATTCTCGCGTATGAAAAACGCTACAACAAAAACATTGGCAAAATCATCTTTACTGGTGGTGGTGCAATGACCAAGGGGCTACTTGAGTACGCAAGTCATAGTTTCTCGGCTGAGCTCATCATTGCAGATCCGTTTGCAAAAGTGGAGTCACCAGTCTTTCTTGCAGGAGTTTTGAAAACAACGGGTCCCGAATTTTCTGTTGCGCTTGGACTTGCACTGAAAAAGTTCCAGTAATCCACTTTAGGAGAGCGCAACTCCTTGCATACACACCGTGCAGCCATATATACTGTATGCATTCATGGAACCATCTATTCCCACATCGTTTATTCCCAAGCGACCAGTGAGCAGTGAACCAGTTGCCTCGCAACATCACTCACACACTGTTGGGCTACTCTCGATACTTGCAACGATTGTTGTTATTGCAACAGCTATTTCGTATGGAGGTGTCCAGATCTATCAAAAACAACTCACTGCGCAAAAAATAAAAATAGACGCACAAATCAATGAGGCACGTAAAGGAATCGGTACGGACTTTCTCGGTGATATGAAGCGTCTCGATGCTCGTATCGAAGGGGTTAAGTCAGTACTTGGAAGTCATATTGTAGTGACGCCTATTTTTGCAGCACTCGAGCAGACTACATTGCGATCTGTCCAATATAAAAGCTTTAGTTATGTATTTACCACCGATACCACGAGCAAGGCAACAGTTGTGCAAGTGACGCTCATGGGCTCTGCAAAGAGCTACGCAACGATTGCACTGCAGTCAGATGCATTTACTCAAAACAACCTTATCAAAAACCCAGTCTTTTCAGAGCTCACCATTGATGAGAAAACGACCGCGGTGAACTTCAAGCTTGTCTTTACGGTCAACCCAGCTTCGCTGTCGTACGAATCCTTTATTGCAAGCCTTTCTCCTAAACTATAGTCATATGAAATACTTTTTCTCACTTCTTCTTATCGCAGTATCAATCACGGTTTTCGTCGTGGTCATCAAGCCTGAGTATACTAAACTTCAGAGTACTCGAGAGTCAGTGGCTGTAGCCAATGCAAATCTCGAAACTGCAAGTAAGCTCGCAGAGTCACGCGATGCACTCATTGCTACCTACAACAGTATTTCAAAAACAGACCTCGACAACCTTCGCACACTGCTGCCTGATAGTGTCGACAATATTCGCTTGATCATTCAAATCAACTCACTCGCAACAAAAAACGGACTCTCACTCTTGCGTAATGTAGACTATCAAACCACTCAAGAAGCAACAGCCGCATCGACACTGCAGAGCCCTGATGCTCTCAACAAGCCCTACGGTGAGTTTTCAATCTCATTCCAAACGACCGGTCAATATAAAAATTTCCTCGCATTTCTCTCTGATCTCGAGCAAAATTTGCGACTTGTCGACGTAACCCGTATCGAGTTTGCTCCAACTGACCAAGGTGTTCAGCAAACTGCTGCAACGAGCCTTACATACAAGGTCACATTAAAAACGTATTGGTTGAAACAATAATATGAGTAAAAAAGTCAAAATCTTTGCAATTGTTGCTCTCGTGCTTGCTGCTATTATTGGCGCATCCGCATATTTCAGTGGCAGTAGTACTCCGGTGTCAGATAGCCCCTTGACATCATCTACCCAAAAAGCAGCTGGGGTACCACTCACAGAGCCTGCAGGTGCTCCGAGCGAGTTTTCCGTACTTTTGTCGACTATCAAGGGTATTAGTATTGATACGTCTATTTTCAATACCAATGCCTATCGTGCACTTCGTGATTATCCGATCACGCTCGGTGCTGACATCAAGGGTCGCCCCAACCCATTTGCTCCGGTGGGGTACGACTCGGGTACTATTAGTGGCAGTACTCCAGTTATTCAAGCATCATTTGAAACGATCCAACCAGGCAAGATCACAAGTACCACTGCAGAATTTGGTGCACAAGGACTTTTGTCAAATCCGGAGCAGGCAAGTGTTATATTTGAATACGGCCTCAATGATCTTTTGGGAAGTGCAACAGCGCCGATCCAAATGAGTAAAAACGGTACAGTATTATTTCGAGTGACCGGTCTCGTGCCCGCTACAACATACTATGTACGCGCAGTTTTAGTACAAGGGTCGACTACAACAGCAGGCAATATTATGACGTTTACCACGTCTCCTACACGGTAATTTGAGATGTTTCTCGACTTCCTCCTCGCACAAAATACGATAACCGAACTCCAGTACAACAAGGTAATGAATACCATTGATACTGAATTTAATGGTGACATAACCAAGGCGTTGATGGCAACGGGCTTGGATGAAAACACAATCACATCTGCAAAAGCTGGGTTTTATAAAATCCCATATCAAAAAGTCCGTATACAATCTGTTAGTCCCGATGTGCTCAAATATGTAGAGGAAAGTGCTGCAACACACTACAAGTTTGTTCCAATTGCATTTGCGGACGGGGTCTTGTCGATCGGTATTACTGAACCAGAAAATATTGAAGCAATGAATGCGCTTCAGTTTATATCCGTAAAGCTTGAAGTACCATTTAAAATATTTCTTATTTCACATACTGATTATCTCGCTATTGTTGATCAGTATCGAGGGGTAAGCACAGAGGTTGATAAAGCAGTCAACGATCTCAACGACGAGCTCGAACGTGCCAACAAAGAAATAATACAAAATAAAGAAACGGTCGTAGAAGAAAAAGGAAACGAGGTAAAAATCGTCGAAGACGCACCGATTATTAAAATCGTCGCTGTTATCATCAACCACGCAGTCGAAGGTGGTGCGTCTGATATTCACATCGAAAATACTGGCGAGGCGGTCAAAGTGCGCTATCGTGTCGATGGTACGCTCCACACAACACTCGTGCTTCCTTTGAACACGTTCGATGGAATTATTGCTCGTATCAAAATCCTCTCCAAGCTCCGTCTTGATGAAAAACGCAAGCCACAAGATGGATCATTTTTCACGATGATCGAAGGGCGCAAAATCGAGTTTCGTATCTCTACATTTCCAGCGTATTTTGGAGAAAAGATCGTAATGCGTATTCTCGACTCTGAGCATGGTGTACGCAAAATAGAAGATCTCGACATGACCGCGATGCATCGCACAATGGTCAAGGAAGCACTCACCCGACCATATGGGCTTATTTTGATTTCGGGACCTACGGGGTCTGGTAAGTCTACAACACTCTACTCGATGCTCAACGATGTTGATCGTGAGGGGAGTAACGTGCTTTCGCTCGAAGATCCAGTGGAGTATCAGATTCCCGGAGTTACACAGTCACAAGTGCTTCCAGAGATTGGTTATACATTTGCAGCAGGACTTCGTTCTATTTTGCGTCAAGACCCCAACATTATCATGGTGGGAGAAATCCGAGACAAAGAAACAGCAGAGCTCGCGATTCAGGCGGCATTGACAGGTCACCTTGTGCTCTCGACTATACACACCAACAACTCTATTGGTATTGTGCCTCGACTGATCGATATGGGTATCGACCCATATCTGATCGCGCCGACATTGATCCTTGCGATGGCACAGCGTCTCGTGCGACGAGTACACCCTAGTACGAGAACAGAGGTACCGATCGATGATGTCACTCGAGCATTTATTGATCAGCAGTTTACTGATCTCGATCCGGCAGTGAAAGCATCGCTCCAAATACCGACAAAAATGTACGATATCAAACCCTCATCAGAAGCGCCATCAATGACACGAGGCCGTGTTGCAGTATTTGAAATGTTTGTAGTAGATAAAGACATTCAACAGATCATTCTCAAAAATCCTGTAGAAGCAGAAATCTACAAGGCGTGTCGTGCAAAGGGGATGGTGACGCTCCGAGAAGATGCGCTTCTCAAGGCACTTAATGGACAGGTGCTCATGCAGGAAGTGTACGGACTATAGACGAAACTCAAGTAAACAGAGTATACTGACACCTATGGACACATCACCAGCAACAAATACCCCAAAAACAATTCTCATTGTTGATGACGATAGTTTTTTGCTCGATATGTATGCAATGCGTTTTACACAAGCGCAATTTACAGTAGTGACCGCTTCAGGTGCACAAGAAGCGCTCACCAAGCTCCGTGGAGGGCTCGTACCGGATGTCATGCTTTTGGATGTTGTCATGCCTGCGACAGACGGATTTGAACTTCTCGAAATGATAAACAAAGAAGGATTGGTTCCTACAACAATAAAGATATATTTATCAAACCTTGGCCAAGAACAAGACATTGCTCGTGGCAAGTCTCTCGGTGCTGCAAGCTACATTGTCAAAGCAAACTCAACACCAAGTGAAGTCGTTGCACATGTTCTCGAAGTACTCAAAAACCATGCCCACTAACATCGAATTTAAAAAAATATTTGAAGACCTCATCGACACACTCATCAGAGAGGAAGGATCTGATCTTCATCTTGCTACTGGTCGTTTCCCTGTGATTCGTATCAACGGAGAGCTCATCACACTCATGAACCGCAGTGCGCTGACCCAAGAAGACATGCAGGGTATTATCGAGGCGATCCTATCTCCTGAGCACCACAAGCGTTTTCTTGATACCCAGGAGCTCGATTTTTCATACGAATACCAGGGCACTGTGCGTCTGCGTGGCAACGTGTTTGTGCAGCAGAGCAAATACACGATGGTGTTGCGACTGATCCCTCATGTGAAAACCCTCCAAGAGCTCAACTTGCCACCAATGCTCGCAGATTTTGCACGACGCAAACAAGGCTTTTTCTTGGTCGTGGGACCAGTAGGGCAAGGCAAAAGCGCAACCATGTCAAGTATGGTCGGCCTCATTAATGAAGAACGCGCAGCTCACATACTGACGATCGAAGATCCAGTGGAGTATGTGTATGACACCAAGAAATCTATCATCGACCAACGAGAAGTCGGGATCGACACCGAGAACTTCGAAACAGGTCTCAAGGGTGCATTTCGTCAGGACGTCAATGTGATCTTGATCGGTGAGATGCGCAGCCCTGAAACAATCTCGGCCGCAGTCACTGCTGCCGAGACAGGGCATCTTGTGCTCTCTACGCTACACACCAACAACGCCTCGCAAACAATCGATCGTATTATCGACTCATTTCCTGCAGCGCAACAAGACCAGGTGCGCATTCAGCTCGCGTCGTCCCTCATCGGTATATTCTCACAGCGACTCGTACCACGTGTGACAGGGGGTCGCGTACCTGCATATGAGCTTC
>CAZSWF010000003.1:0-54791 GCA_964610995.1 uncultured Candidatus Saccharibacteria bacterium | reverse complement strand
TACATTCTAAGTATCTACCCAAATACCGAGCTATAGTACAGCTCGGTATTTTTTTTGACAAAAGAAAAAAATTTGTTACAATAATTAAAATTAAAATTTTATATAGTTATGAAAAGTGTAAGTAGTATTCCCCCACAAAATCTGGGTAATTTTTTTTCTAAAAACATAGATTTACCTCAGGAAACCTCAAACAATGTGTTTGAAGGAGAAGCATCAATCAATGGAGCGAAGTATTCAGTAAGGTACGAGCAAGACGACAAAAGTCGTACCCCGCTGAGACTATCGTTATTGACGAAAGAAAGAATTTTATTGGGCGACTTCAAGGTTGAAACAGATGCCAGAGGGGATAAAAAAACAGTATTTATCCCTGGCAACTGTCATGGGTCCAAGCATGTAGACAACGTTGCAGTAGTTATTAATATGCTTTCGGGAACTGTTGCATAGCTTCAACACAACGTAGTGCCAGATGTATATCTGGCACTTTTTGTATTTTATTGACAAAGCCCCCACACACCGGTATCATAGGGGACAATCAATTTTGTGCCTGACGAGAGTCGGGTTGATTGTTTTTGTTTGTTTATTAGTAAAAATTAAAATATATTATATGGCAGGAGAATTTAAGCGAGATAAGCCGCACGTAAACGTCGGTACTATCGGTCACGTTGACCATGGTAAGACGACGCTTACTGCAGCAATCCTTCATGTGTTGAACATGGCAGGAAACACCGTGAAGCTCAAGGGAGTCGGCGACATTGACGGCGCACCCGAAGAAAAAGCTCGTGGTATTACGATCAACATTTCCCACAACGAGTACGAAACAGCAACTCGTCACTATGCGCACATCGATGCGCCAGGTCACGCTGACTACATCAAGAACATGATCACTGGTGCAGCGCAGATGGACGGTGCAATCATCGTGGTTGCAGCGACCGATGGTGCGATGCCACAGACCCGTGAACACATCCTTCTTGCGAAGCAAGTTGGTGTGCCAAAAATCATTGTGTTCCTCAACAAGTGCGACATGGTTGACGACAAAGACATGATCGACCTCGTCGAAGAAGAAATCCGTGAAATCCTTGCAAAACAAGGCTTTGACAAGGATTGTCCAGTGATCCGTGGATCAGGACTCAAGGCACTCGAATCAACATCTATTGATGATCCGTGGGCACAAAAGGTTCTCGAACTCACCAACGCACTCGACACCTACATCCCACTTCCAGAACGTGAAATCGACAAACCATTCCTTATGCCGATCGAAGACATCTTTTCTATCGAAGGCCGAGGTACTGTGGTCACTGGTCGTATCGAACGTGGAACAGTGAAAGTCGGTGAAGAAATCGAAATCGTCGGTATCAAAGACACTGCAAAAACAACAGTGACCGGTATCGAAATGTTTAACAAAAACCTCCAAGAAGGTATGGCCGGCGACAACGCAGGTATTCTCCTCCGAGGTGCAAAGAAAGAAGATCTCACTCGTGGTCAGGTGCTCTGCAAGAGCGGTTCTGTGAAGCCTCACACCGAGTTTGAAGGTGAAGTCTACGTCCTCAAGAAGGAAGAAGGTGGACGACACACTCCATTTGTCAACGGCTACAAGCCTCAGTTCTACATCCGTACAACTGACGTAACCGGTGAAGTAACCCTCCCTGCAGGTACCGAAATGGTCATGCCAGGAGACACTGTCAAAATCGTCGTGAAGCTGGTCGTACCAGTAGCGATGGAAGACCAGATGCGCTTTGCGATCCGTGAAGGTGGCCGCACAGTCGGTGCTGGTGTTGTAACCAAGATTATTGCGTAAGTATAGACACATGGTATCGAAGTAGGGAGTATGGCGTAGAAACAGACGAACCCACCCATACCACCCCGACACATACCGAGTTCATTCACTATGGCAACAAAAACACCAACAAAATCAAAAGCAGGTACAGAGGTACAGAGCATGCTCCGTATCCGAGTCCGAGCCTATGAAAACAAGATTCTCGATGCTTCAGTCAAGCAGATCGTGGACACCGCTACTCGCTACGACGCAGTCGTCCGAGGACCGATCCCGCTGCCAACTGAAATCAAGAAATACACGGTCAACCGCTCTCCCTTCATCTACAAAAATGCTCGTGAGCAGTTCGAGATGCGAGTACACAAGCGACTGATCGACATTGAAAATCCATCACCCAAGGTCATTGAGGCGCTCACAAACCTCTCAATGCCATCAGGTGTCGATATCGATGTCAAAATGATGTAGGTTCACCAAAAGAACATACTCAGCAAACACTCCCCGAAAGGGGAGTTTTTGCTATATATTTTTGATAAAATAAAAAAATGATATATTCTTTATGTGTATGAAAAAAATAATTATAATAACCTTACTTACATCATTCGCGTTCGGCACTTTTGGTGTATTAGCGGCAGGAGCGCCATATCCAAATAGACCATTAAATAAAAATCTTTCTCGCGGTCTTTGTGATCCCGATGTTCAGTTTCTCCAAGAATATCTTCAGTCACATGGGTATATTTCTACTCAAACACAACTCACTGGATACTTTGGGTCGGTCACCTTTGGAGCAGTAAAGAAACTACAAGCAGACAATAGTATTAGTAGTACAGGATTTGTTGGGCCACTGACCCGAGCATTCTTTAATGCAGAATACGCAAAATATGTCGCACCTCAACCTACTGGTTATGGATCTGGATTATTATTCACTCCAAAATGTATTTACGATAAAATACCAGTTGCTCCTATTCCTTCAATATCTCGATAATGAACAAAATAAAACCCCCTCGTACGAGGCGGGTTTGTGGTGAATGTTCTTAACATCATGTACTAAAATACTAAGTTTTGATTGGGTAAAAGAACAAAATCGTCTATTTTGTTGATGTTCTACATGAACACTAAGCCCTAAAGCCGGCTGGTAAACCAGTAAGTAGGTGCTCATTTCCTACTCCGTTATGTAGAGCATAACACCCTCTTGCATAAAATAACAATGCGTGTATAATCCTCCTACCAATTAAAACGTAGCTAACGTTTGTAAAAATGGTCCAATACCCGCCCAGGTGGCAGGCAAGAACATATGAAATTTATCATCGGCACAAAAATCAATATGACCCAGCGCTTTGACGACAAAGGCGTGGTATATCCTGTGACCGCTATCAAGGTGGAGCAAAACACTGTCACCCGGATCAAGACTATCGAAAGCGATGGCTATAGTGCTGTACAAGTAGCAACCGGAGATCAAAAAGAGTCACGCCGCACCAAGGCAGAAATAGGTTCTCTCGGAGGCAAGGCATACAAGGTAGTACAAGAGTTTCGTACTGACAACCCAGTAGTAGCGTCAGGTGACACTATGTCAGCAGACGCATTTGCTGCAGGAGATGACGTGATCGTCACCGGCACATCAAAGTCAAAAGGCTTCCAAGGTGTGGTCAAGCGACATGGTTTCCATGGCGGTCCTCGATCTCACGGTCAGAAACACTCTGAACGCGAAGCAGGATCGATCGGTGGAGGACCAGGTCGCGCTGGAGGCCGCGTGGTCAAGGGTATGCGCATGGCAGGACGCACCGGTGGAGACACTGTGACTGTCAAAGGTCTCAAGGTTGTGGCAGTAGAAGGAGATACTATCTTTATTGGCGGAGCTGTCCCTGGTCGACGAGGCTCTCTTGTACGCATCGTAAGTGCGACCGCATAACGAGTATTTATATGGCTACATCAAAACAAACAACCAAAAAGGCAGTATCTCTCGAAGCAACACTCTACTCGCAAAAGGGTGCAAAAGCGGGGACTATTACTCTCTCTGAGAAGGTATTTGGCGCACCATGGAACGCAGACCTCGTTCACCAAGTGATCACGAGTATGGCCGCAAACAAGCGGGCAGGTACTGCACATACCAAGGACCGTTCAGAAGTTTCTGGTGGTGGCAAGAAGCCATGGAAGCAAAAAGGTACTGGTCAGGCTCGACACGGTTCCAACCGTAGTCCGATCTGGACAGGTGGAGGTATCACTTTTGGTCCTCGCAATGACAAAGACTACTCAAAAAAGATCAACAAGAAATCTCGCGTCAAAGCACTCTACACCGTACTCTCACGCAAGTATGCGATGGGCAGCATGCTCTTTGTAGATACGCTCTCACTCCCTGCGATCAAGACCAAGGATGCAGACCTCGTACTCAAGGCATTTGCAAAAGCTGACGGCTTTGCAGCGATCGACTCAGAAAAGCGCACCAACGCTCTCATTGTAGTCCCAGCTCTCCAAGACACCGTCACCAAGAGCTTCGCGAACCTTCCAGGAGTGACTATCACGACTGCACTTGAGCTCAACCCGACAATGCTTTTGGGCTATCGCCACATTGTCATGGTCGACCCGGCTCAGATAGTGCCAACACTTGAGTCAAAGATGAAATAATATTTGTATATGGCTACCAAAACAACACAACTCAAGACCGAGCAAGAAGTGAAGACTCCCATCAGTGTCATTCGCAAACCTCGCATCACCGAAAAGGCTGCAAAGCTCGGTAGTATGAACACGTACACCTTTGACGTCGTATTTGGCATGACCAAAAACGAAATCGCAAAAGCATTTTTCGCACAATACAAACACAAGCCACTCAAGGTGCACACCGTAAATGTCAAACCCAAGACATTTTGGCGCAAGGGAGTGCTCGGGGTTGCCCGCAAGTCCAAGAAAGCGTACGTCACCGTCGCCAAGGGTGTCAAAATAGACATCATGTAATAATGCACAGATAACAAGAATTTTATGAAATCACGCAAACCCACATCACCAGGACAGAGACAAACACTTACGATTGACTATCGCAAGGTGTTGACTCGCACTACTCCACTCAAGGCATTGACCAAGGGTCGCAAGCGACACGTGGGCCGCAACAACATGGGTCGTATCACCACTCGTCACAAAGGGGGAGGCAACAAGCGTCTCTACCGTGATGTAGACTTTTTGTACAACAAGCATGACATTCCCGCACGTATTGATTCGATCGAATACGACCCAAACCGTTCTGCATTTATTGGACTTGCGATCTACCGTGATGGTGAAAAGCGCTACGTCGTACTCCCCAAGGGTGTGAAAGTAGGAGACATGTTCACCGTTTCTGCGACTGCTCCTATCGAGCAAGGCAACCGCCTCCCACTTGCAGCGATCCCTAGTGGTGCATTTGTATACAACATTGAGATCAAGCCAGGTGCTGGCGCAAAGATGGTCCGATCAGCAGGTTCATTTGCGCAGGTTATTGCGCAAAACGACGGCTACACGCAGCTCAAGATGCCATCGACCGAGATCAGACGCGTACAGGACACCTGCTGGGCAACACTCGGTACAGTTTCCAATGACGAGAACAAGCTCGTTCGCTATGGTAAGGCTGGTCGCTCACGATGGAAGGGTATCCGTCCTACCGTCCGAGGTACTGCCATGAACCCTGTCGATCACCCATACGGTGGTGGTGAAGGTGTACAAGGCCGTGGTACCAAGCGTCCCAAGACACTGTGGGGCAAGGTCACCGGCGGTCGCAAGACTCGTACTCCCAAGAAATACTCAAACAACGACGTCATCACGAGACGAAAAGTTGGGAAGAAATAATCTCTCAAAAATCACCCGTATGGGTGGTTTTTGTATTAGGCAATGATATTGACTTATATCTATATTCATGGTTATATAAATAAAAAATAATATTCACAAAACTCTTTAAAAACGGCCAAGGAGGGCCTGCATAATGAAAAATTTACTAGCAAACAAACCAGTACAGGTTATAGAAAACTTGACTGGAATTGCTTTAGGTAATGGGTTCTCCCTGCCTGAAGGTATGAATCGAAAAGATTGGGCAGAACAAGAATTTTCTCCCAATCTTGACCAAGATGAATATATCAGCAATTTCATGATCTCCTTATTGGAGGTTGAAAAAATTCGGGATTACTTCATTACTCAACTCAAAAAAACGCTCAATCCACTACAGTATGGTATAGAGCGTCCATGGAGGCAAACTCAGCGTGAAGCGCTTCAAGCAATCATTAAAGCTTTTGAACATTGGTTTACACGCCCTTTGGTAGAAATTCCAACAGGTGCAGGTAAGTCAATGATCTGGGGTGCGATTATTCGTGCCTTCTATGACACACTGCGAGTATTTGGTGTCGAAGAGAAATTTGAAATTACACTGTTTACATCCCGTATCAATATTGCAGACCAAATGATTGGTTTGCCAGCATTGTTATCAGAAGATGATGACGATGAACCGTTGATATATGGAGATGTAAAAATGTGGCTTCCGATGTTCTCTGATGATGACATTAGAATTCTTGCGGGTAGATCAGGATCGTCAAAAGAGTTTGAGAAAAATGCTAAGGTAACTCTGGCATGCTATCAAGGTCTTACAACTAAGACAGTAGATATTCTGTATAAGAAAAAAGCTGGATTAGTAGTATGTGACGAATCGCATCGGGTAACTGATCGTATTCGTATTATCCTTGAAAACAAAATGCATACCGCATTTTTTGTAGGTGGTTCTGCAACAACAAAAGGGCAGAGATGGAATAATCCTTTCATATTCTTTGAAGCTATCAAGCCCGAAGAAGAAAATGGTGAAATTGTTCCATATCATGAACGTCTTGCATATCATGCAAGTATCCTTGAGTGCATAAACCGCAGAGAACTTAAGCCAGTACGGTATATCAATGCTCGGACATATATAGATCTAACATCTGTAAAGTCTCAGACAAGAGAATTACCGGTACAGCAAACAGCAAAAGTGGTTGCTAAAAATATCCCTATAATGAAAGCAATTCTTGAAGAGCTTTTTGTTAAGGATAATGAGGTACTTACTGCAGTTGGCGCAAAATCAGTAATTGACCGTAAATGGTTAGTATTCGTTGATCGAATAAAAATTGCTGAGGAGTTGTCATTCTTCTGTAATAATGAACTCAAGCAGTTGATCGATGAAAAACATGGAGACGGTGTAAACTTTATCGCTGATTATGTCAGTGGTGAAATTGGGATGACCGAATTCAATCGTCGCATGGATCGATATCATAATAATGAGACGACTATCATGTTCACGAGTGAAAAACTTGGTGAGGGTGCAGATGTTCCAGAAATTAATGGTATCTTGAGTTTTCGCCCATACAGTGTTTCAGCACTTTGGAAATCAGTCCAGGAAATTGGTCGGGGTACCCGCTTCATTCCAGGGGAAGATCTCTTGGTGGTTGATGGTGTATTTAAAAGTGAACGACATGAGATCGGATCTCTTCTTTCAATTTTCGGGGTAAATATTTATCTCAATGGCGGCCTTGTTGCTGGGTATACAGGACAGCGTGAAGTTGAAATGAAAATATTCACTCTCCTTAAGCAAGGATTAACCTGGAAGAAAGTCTGGGAAAGTCTCACTGATGAAGAAAAAGAACTTGCAGGATTTATCCGTGGTTACCTTGGTCAAGGCGTATATGGCCCTGAACAAATTAATCTCAAAGAACTGATTCCTGTTAAAAGTATTGAGTTCATCGAAAACAAAAGCGTGAAGTCGCATGAATTGATGAAAGAAAAGGGGAACCTTATTGAAATGGCAAAGGAGCAGTTAAAGTTGAATGGTATAAATGATTATTGGGATCTAGTTTATAAATTTGGCACTTTTAAATTTACAAGGTTAAACTTTGGAGTTTTTAGCTCCCCAATTTATTTTTGTAGATATTTAGGTGTTCGTATCGGACAAAAGAATTATAAGAAATTTATTGTTACTTACGATACGCTTAATGAAGTTGCTAAAAAAATCAATTGGATGCCCTCTGAAGAGGAACGAATTAATAAATACAAAGAAGAGTTTAGAAAACATGGTATTACCGATTACTGGAGTCTTGTTTCGTTTTCTCTTTTTCAGCTAGGAAAAGTAGAGTTTGGAGATTTTAAGAAAATCAAAAACTTTGCTGGTGCGATTCTTAATACAAGATCCTTTGATTTGAATACAGTTGTATTGTATGAAAAAATTGCATCGATACTAGGTTGGGAATTATCAGAGGAACAGAAAAAAGAACATTACCTCTTAGAACTAGCTAAACATAACATACGAAGCTACGGCGACTTAAAAAAGTACGATATGTTAAAATTGAAGGCTTTAAAATATGGCGTCATTGGTCACGGTCAGAAGTTTTTCTCAATTATTCTTAAAGAGCCAGCTACCAATCTAACAAGAAGCAAACTCGAATTGGCGGCAGAATATTTAGGGTGGTCTAAGATAGATTACCTAAAAGAGTTACTTGCAAAACGAGGCATTGTTGATCACAGTAGCTTAATAGGCTTTGGAAAAAGAAAGCTCGGTATGACTAAGTTCGGAGAAATTGGTTCAGGTGTAATGTTACTTGGTAGGATTCTTGATATTCCTCATAATACCAGCATTCGAATTGATAATATTGATTTAGACCAAGTATCCTCTAAACTTGGCTGGCTAACTAGTGATGAAGGTAAAAAAGAATTAGCTAAGAAAATACTGGCTGACTACGGTATCTTTAATTATTGGGAGTTAAAAAAAATAAGGCCAGTAAAGTTTAGAAGTATGGAGTTTGGTTCATTAGGCAAAGCATCAAAGTTTTTACGTTTCTCTCTGAATAAGATATTTAAACGTATTACTTTTTCTGTTATGGACGAACTCGCAATATGGCTTGGATGGATGCCTTCAGATGAGGATAAGAATATTGTTTATACAGAAGAACTTAAAAAGAACGGAATAATGAGTTATAAAGATCTGGTTAATATACCAAACGCCGATTTCAAAGCTATGTCTTTCGGGCAATTTGGTAAAGGAGCTGGTTTTATAGCCCAGGTGTTAGCTATCGAAAAAGGAAAGGTTGATAAAGAGTTTCTTTATAGGGTTGCTAAAAAGTTAAAGTTGGAAGGAGTCGGAGATGATGTTCTTTATAGTTTAAATAATGTTCTTTATACAAGAAAGAAGAAAATATAGTTCTTTACATCGAACCGGTTTTTACCGGTTCTTTTTTTTGACAACGCCTCATAAAAGAGTACTATCGAGAAAAAACTACATATGAAAAAGATATATAACGAACAGACTTCCATCATTTCTATTGATCAGATTGATGCAGATCTTATTGATCTTTTGTACTCTTCAGAACCATTGTTTTTACTACACGTCGTGGGAGTATGTATGAACGCAACACACAAAGAGTTGTTTGATGTACTTCTTGCACTGTCGGATGACTCTGCTGGAGAACTTGCCAATATACTATGTGTTGAGACACGACTTCATAAAAAAAAGTTTACTCGGAGAAACGTGTCCGACGAATCATTTGTTTTGTATCGATGCAAAGTACCTATCGCAAAGATACAGTGGCAAGAATACAAAAGTTATTGGAAAAGTATCACTTTTTGTCGGGTGTAGAAGGGCGACACCATCGCCGGGCTTTCAGGGGACTGCTTGAGACACATGAGAGCAATATGCTGGTCTATAAAAACATTCAGAAAAAATGACATCTCAAACCCTCTTAATCGGAGGGTTTTTTATTTTTGACATTCCAACTCAAACACTATAAAATCACCCAAATTTAAAAAACATGAACCATTCATCCCAAGTTTACAAAGGCCCTTTCATGGACACGGTTACGTCTATGTTATGGACCGGTGCTACATTTCAATGGAAAAATAAGAATTCCATTGGTGAAATTGTAAAAGTTCTCAAGGAGAGGATAGCCAAAAAATGTCCCCAGATTACGCATTCTTTCCCACAGTTTGCATTCCTTGATTTCGATCGGTTGGTGAAAGCCAATTTTGATGAGCACAATAGGTTGAAAGATTCGAAGCAGATAATATTTTCTGCATTCAATACCGGAAAGGCTGCACACAGTGTTACACCAAAAGATCACGGAAGCCTGCAGATAATGTTCGCAACCATTGAACGGGCACTAGACGGGTTTGCGACTATTACTGGGCACTATGCGGTTCGCGGGCAAGTAATAGAAGCAAAACTTGTCCTTGGCTAAGAAATAGTCCTCTCACATCGAGAGGGCTTTTTTATTTGTCTCAATGCACGATATACTTCCTCTATGAACACACCTTCACCCATGTCCGAAAAGAAACGCTTCTCTATCATTGCACGGGCGCAGAGCTTCCGGCATGCGCTGCGGGGGATAGCGATCATTTTCCGGACACAGCACAATGCGTGGGTGCATGCACTTGCAGCAGTGGTAGTAGTAGTGCTCGGCTTTGTACTACAGATCAGTCCAGGGGAGTGGGCGGTACTTGTGCTGGCGATCACGTCGGTACTGGTCGCAGAGGGCTTCAACACTGCGCTCGAGATCGATATAGATCTTACGAGCCCTACCTACCACCCCTATGCCCGTGACACCAAGGATGTGGCTGCAGGGGCGGTACTCCTGACGGTGGTGGGTGCAGTAGTCGTGGGTCTGATCGTATTTGTACCGAAGGTCCTTGTATTGCTGTAATACATTGTGTTACAGTAGCTCTATGCGACAAATATTGTCTATATCCGTTTCTCCTGCGCTCAAGAAAGAAATCGACGAGATTGTCGAGAGTGGCATGTACACCTCAACAAGCGAATTTATGCGCGATGCAGTACGTATGCTCAAAGAGCGGGCTATTATCCGAGAGATCAAGGCAAGTCAGCGAGATGCGAAGGCCGGAAAACGGTACCGACTGAACTCCTTGGACGATTTATTGAAATAGATTGCTGTATGGAAATCTTTTATACAGCACGATTTAAAAGAGAGTACAGAAAAGTACCACGACCAATACAGATCAAAGCAAAAAAGAAAGAAGCCGTCTTTCTAAAAAATCCTTTTGCTACAAGCCTTAAAACACATAAGCTCCATGGTGAATTACGTGATTTGTGGGCTTTTTCGGTGGATTATAGCTATAGGATTGTATTTGAATTTGAAAGGAATGGTTCTGAAGCAACGTTCTATTTCATAGGGGATCATGATATTTATCGATAGGGCGCCTGGTATTTGACATTGGTTTAGAATTTGCTACTATACATCAGCTCGTAAGAGCTTCTTTTTTTCTACCAAAGAAACCACCGAAATGACACGATCACTCGCCAAAGGCCCGTATATTGATGAAAAGCTCCTCAAGAAGATTGAGGGCAAAGCGCCTATGTCAGCTGGCGTCATCAAGACCTGGGCTCGCGCAAGTCAGATCGCTCCACAAATGGTCGGATTTACCTTTGGCGTACACAACGGCAAGCAACACATCGACGTCCTCGTGACCGAAGACATGGTAGGGCACCGTTTGGGAGAGTTTTCACCCACCCGCAAGTTTACTCGACACGGTGGTAAGATGCAGAAAGATATCGATCAAAAGAAAAAAGAAGCTGAAATCTCAGCAGCAAAGTCCGCAAAGGCAACAACTGCTGACGCCAAGAAAAAATAACCTCTCAGATTTTTATACTAAACTCAGGGAAATAATTACACCAAATTAACCATGAAAGCCACACTCACCAACTACAAACAATCTCCTCGCAAGGTCCGCCTTGTGGCAAATGCCGTGAAAGGCAAGAGTGTTGCTGATGCAGACACTACGCTCTCATACATGGTCAAGCGTGGTGCGCTCCCTATGCAGAAACTTATCAAAAGTGCCGCTGCCAATGCGGTTGTAGCAGGTGCAGATGTTTCGACTCTTGTAGTTAAAAACGTAGAAGTAAACAAAGGCCTCGTCATGAAGCGCTCTATGCCTCGTGCGATGGGTCGTGCAACTCCGATCAACAAACGGCTCAGTCATGTGACCGTGACCTTGGCGCAGGCTGCACCCAAGAAGGTTAAGAAGCAGAGTAAATAATCTATATGTCTAAAGTTGTCCACCCATATTCACACCGTCTTGTAACACTCCGCGACTGGAAAAGCCGCTGGTTTGCAACTGACAAAAACTACGTTCAGAATCTCAAGGTAGACGTCACGATCCGTGGCTACCTCGACAAGCGTCTGCGTGGATCATACATCTCAAGTGTGGAAATCGAACGAAGTCAGAAAGCTATTCGTGTAGCACTACGCACGTCTCGCCCTGGTATGATCATCGGTCGATCTGGTGAAGGTGCGACCAAACTCAAGGCAGACATACAGACTGCACTCAAACGAGCAAAGCTCACGGTCACTGACGATATCCGGCTCGAAATCGTCGAAGTCACCAGTCCTGATGCTGACGCAAAGATCGTCGCATACATGATCGCAGAAGGCCTCGAAAAGCGTCTCCCATACCGACGTGTCATGAAGCAGCTCATCGAAAAGGTGATGGCAGTACGCGGCGTACAAGGAGTGAAGTTTTATCTCGGAGGACGACTCGGAGGGGCTGAAATCTCACGAAGTGAAGAGCTCAAGCGTGGATCTATTCCGCTTCAGACTATTCGTGCAGACATCGACTTTGCTCGTGAGCGCGCAAACCTCGCATACGGTGTGATCGGTATTAAGGTCTGGATTTACAAAGGACAAGTCTTTGCCAAAGATCAAGATGGTAGACAGACCAAGAGTTAATGTATGTTATTCCCAAAAAAGGTAAAATTTAGAAAATGGCAAAAGAAACGAACCAAGATGGAAGGTCGTATAGAGACACGTGGTACTACCATCAGCTTTGGATCATTTGGTCTCAAGACTGAGTCACTCGCTCGTATCACCTCAAACCAGATCGAAGCAGCCCGCAAGGCAGCATCTCGACACCTCGGCAAGACTGGCCGTATGTGGATCCGTGTATTTCCTGACCGTCCTATCACCTCAAAGCCTGCCGAAGTACCCATGGGAGGAGGCAAGGGCGATCTCGATGGATACTGCATGGAAGTGCTCCCAGGACGCATCATCTTTGAAGTAGATGGTGTTACCGAAGTCATCGCACGAGAAGCATTGCGCAAGGCGGGAACCAAGCTCCCACTTAAAACACGCGTCGTCGAGAGAGTATAACGCGAGTATAACTATATGAAACCAGAAACCAATACAACCAAAACACTCAAAGGAACCGTCGTCTCAGACAAGATGGATAAAACTATCGTTGTCGCAGTGACGCGCTTTGTGCAGCATCCTAAATACAAAAAGTACTACAAGATCACCAAGAAGTTCAAGGCGCATGACGAAGACAACAGTCACAAGGTCGGAGATGTAGTAGAGCTGCGCGAGACACGACCCCTGTCCAAGGACAAGCGCTTCGTCGTCGTAGCGGATAACGTACAACAGAGTTAATTATATGGTACAAGATGGAACAATCGTAAAAATCACTGACAACGCTGGAGGAAAGATCGGCAAGGTCTTCAAGGTCCTCGGTGGGAGTAAGCGCCGCTATGCTGGTATTGGTGATGTCGTAGTTATCTCAGTCAAAGTAGCAGAGCCTCGCAAGACCGTAAAGAAAAAGGATGTACTCTACGCAGTAGTAGTTCGTCAAAAGAGCGCATTTCGCCGCAAAGATGGTTCATACATTCGTTTCGATGACAACGCAGTTGTCCTCATCGAAAAGGGAAAGAAAGAACCAAAGGCTGGTCGTATCTTTGGCCCGATCCCTCGCGAGATTGGTGAGCTCGGCTATCAGAAAATCGTGTCATTGGCACCAGAGGTTTTGTAATATGCATATCAAAAAAGGAGACAACGTAATAGTAATAACCGGCAAGCACAAAGGTGCCAAGGGTCCTGTTGCACGTATTATCGGCGATCGAGCGATCGTTGATGGCGTCAACAAAGTAAAGATCCACGTTCGTGCAAAAAGCAAGACCGAAAAAGGTTCTATTGTAGAGCGAGAAGCGTCGATTCATCATTCCAACCTCAAGCTGACTGAAAAGAAAGCAGTAAAGAAATAAGAGTTTTCATATGGAAATCATCAAGCAAAAACAAGATACTACACATACCGTACTTCCAGGCTACTCAAGTGTCCTTGGTGCACCTCGTCTGACCAAGATTATTATCTCTAGTGGTACTGGTTCTGGTATGAAGAAAGATCGCACGAAAAACGACGTCATTATGGACCGTCTCACTCGTATCACGGGTCAGCGACCGACTGTACGTTCTGCGAAAAAGTCAGTTGCAAGCTTCAAGGTTCGCCAAGGCGACCCGATCGGGGTTGCGGTGACGCTCCGTGGTGCACGCATGCTCCACTTCGTGGACAAGCTCATCAACATTGCGATTCCTCGTACCAAGGACTTCCGTGGTATTGATCCTAAAGCTGTCGACAATATCGGCAACATGACCATCGGTATCAAAGAACACACCATTTTTCCAGAAACATCTGACGAAGACCTCAAGGATGTGTTCGGATTTGCGATCACGCTTGTCTCTACTGCAAAAGACCGTGATGAAGCCCTCCGATTCTTTACGTATCTCGGTATTCCGTTCAAGAAATAATAGATCGACGTACTACTACAATCCTCCCTACACTAGTGGGGAGTTTTGTTATTTGATTTTTCTACAGACAAGAGTAGAGTAAAGAAAAAGTATCATATGTATACACAAGTACCTTTAGAAGCGACACAGACATTGAAAAAGCTCGGGAGCGTTTTCGCATTCCCAGCAACCGCAGTACTCTTGTTATGGGTAGGAATCATTCCTGTGCAGTACAACCCTATTATTCTCGGGATCGTATTTTGTACGATTGGGCTTGGTGTGCGACGAGCAGTTATTACCAACACATGGTCACTTGTTGAGATCGGGTTTCATTGGAAAAACATCACCAAAGGGTTACCGTATTATTCCATGTTGATATTCATTGGTGCTCTATGTTTTGCATATGCACATAAGTTTGTGCCCGTTCGGGAAAGTATTATTTCCTCAGAGGGGGTTTCGTGGAAATTTCTCGTATCAGTACTTATTTGTACGGGGATGCAGCAGTTTCTCTTTAGTGCGTATCTTATAAAAAAGATGAAAGACATCTTCTCGCCACATCGGTGGGGGATAGTCTGTGGTATTGTTGTTATCTTTTTTACCGGAGCGCACATATTTTTCTCCAACCCCGAAGTAGTACTCCCTGCGACATTCGTCTTTAGTGCAGTGGTGACACCTCTGTACTATTTTCAGCCCAACTACCTTTTTGCGTGGATGACCCACAGTATTTTCAATGCCTTTGTTATTTATGTAAAAGTATTTACGCCTATTTGGGCGTAACACAGGGATCGCAGATGCTGCGGTCCCTTTTATTTGACACGACTGCTCCCATCTGCTAGGATATGCAGACTCTTTGGTAATCCATGAGTTTCTCTCTGAGCAACCTTTCGGGGAAGCTTAGAGAAAAATCCATGCGATATTCCAAGGGGGACCGAACCTATGGCAAAGACCTCAACTATCGCGCGTTCCCAAAAGACGCCTAAATACAGTACTCGAGCGGTGAACCGCTGTTTTCGCTGTGGTCGACGACACGGATACATGCGAGACTTTGGTCTCTGCCGTATCTGTTTCCGAGAGCTTGCCAACGACGGCATGATCCCAGGTATCCGCAAGAGTTCTTGGTAATACTATGACTACTGACCCTATCGCAAACATGATCAATACGATGAAAAACGGCGCTCTCGTCTCTAAAAAGAGCGTGGTAGTACCGTTTTCTAAGCTCAAGCACGCTATTGCGATGTGTCTCAAAGAACATGGCTATGTCTCCGATGTCTCTAAAAAGACCGAAAAGAACAACGTCCCTGTACTGGAGATCGAGCTCGCATACCGTGGTGCAGAACCACGTATTCACGATGTGAAGCGTATGAGTAAGCCGTCTCGACGCAGCTACCTCGGTGTGCACGACATTCACCAGGTGAAAAATGGTCACGGCATGCTCGTACTCTCTACTCCAAAGGGAATACTCAGCGACAAGCAGGCACGCAAAGAAGTGGTCGGAGGAGAAGTGTTATTTATGATTTGGTAATACATATATGAGTCGAATTGGAAAACAACAGCTAGTAATACCTGCAAATACCGAAGTCACCTACACAGACGGCCTGCTCCGTGTGAAAGGGCCACTTGGCACACTCGAAAAGGCTTTGCCTGAACACGTCACGATCACCATTGCTGATGGTATGGTTACCTTTGCACAGAAAGGCGATGATCCATTTGCTCGTGCAATCTGGGGTACCCACGCATCTCATACCAAGAACATGATTGAGGGTGTCAACAAGCCCTACACCAAGAAGCTCATTCTCGAAGGAGTTGGATTTAAAAGTGAAGTAAAGGGAAGCGACCTTCATCTCGCACTCGGATTTTCTCACCCTGTCGTTGTTGCTATCCCAGCAGGCTTGACCGTAACCGCAGAAAAGAACAACATTACCTTTACCGGTATCGACAAAGAGCTGGTAGGGCAGTTCTCTGCCAAGGTGCGCGCGCTCAAAAAGCCAGAACCCTACAAAGGAAAAGGTTTTCGATACGACAACGAAGTAATCCGACGCAAGGCCGGCAAGAAGACCGCATAACACACGCATATGACACGACTTACCCCCCAACAAAAAAGAATCCACAACAAGCGCAAGATCCGTGCGAGTATCTCTGGCACAAGTGTCCGCCCACGTCTCTCAGTGTTTCGTTCCAACACTGCACTCTACGCACAGCTCATTGATGATGTGGCAGCAGTGACGATCGCTGCTATCTCTACCCAAGGTACCAAGGGTTCCAAAGTAGAAGCTGCAATCATTGCAGGCAAGGCACTCGCAGTTGATGCCAAGCAAAAAGGCATCGAAGCAGTAGTGTTTGATCGCAACGGTTTCAAGTATGCGGGTCGCATCAAGGCATTTGCTGATGCAGCACGAGAAGGAGGACTTAATTTTTAATACAGTATGACTACACCAACTACCCCTACAACTTCATCTCGACCAGAACGACGTCCACGACGAGACGGCGGCAGATCATTTGGTGATCGCGTCAAGGATGTCGACCAAAAGATTCTCGATATTCGTCGAGTGACCCGTGTGGTTGCTGGTGGGCGTCGTATGAGCTTTGCTGTTTCAATGATTATCGGAGACAAAAAAGGTATGGTAGGACTTGGTACAGGGAAGGGTAATGACACTGCACTTGCTATTGCCAAGGCGCTCAAGGATGCAAAGAAGCACGCAATCAAGATCAAGGCGACCAAGACCAACTCCATCCCACATGATATCGCAGCCAAGTACAATGCATCACGTGTCATGTTGTTCCCAAACCAAGGTAAGGGGCTCGTGGTAGGTGCTGCGCTTCGCGACATTGTGACACTTGCTGGACTCAAAGATATTTCTGGTAAAGTAGTCTCAGGTAGTAAAAACAAACTCAATACTGCTCGAGCCTGTATGCGAGCTCTCGAAAAGGTCGCTACCAAGCACGTCTTTGGTCTCAAAGTAGAAGCGGCACCAGAGGTAAAAGTAGAAGAAAAAAAAGAGGCATAATATATGAACATGCTCACCCGAACACACAAGAATAAAAAACCCAAACTCGTCGGTCGCGGCGGAGTACATGGCAAGACCTCTGGTCGTGGTACCAAAGGGCAAAAAGCGCGTGCTGGTCACTCTATCCGTCCCGAAATCCGTGACATGATCAAGAAGTACCCCAAGCTTCGCGGTCGCGGCAAGAACAGCTTCAAGGCATTCGGTGCAACTCCTGCAACTGTCAGTGTAGGTAGTATCGCAAAAGCATTTGAGAATGGCGCATCAGTTACTCCTGCAGCACTTCTTGCAAAGGGACTTATCCGTCGAACAAAAGGCGTCCTACCTATGGTCAAGATCCTCGCAGGTGGTGAGATCACGCATGCCGTTGTCTGTTATGACTGTACTGCAACCGCTGCCGCAAAAGCAAAAATTGAGGCATCAGGTGGTATTATAAAATAAGCATGATTGGATTTGTAAGAAAACTTAAAACCATTGTCACTGATCGATCACTTCGAACCAAGATCCTTTTTGTTGTTGGTATTTTATTTGTGTTTCGTTTTCTTGCAGTTATTCCTGTACCAGGAGTTGATGTTGCACGACTCAACCAATTTCTAGCGAGCAACCAGTTCCTCGGACTTTTCAACATTCTCTCTGGTGGAGGACTCTCGACATTTTCTATTGTCATGCTTGGGCTTGGGCCATACATCACCGCATCTATTATCATGCAGGTACTCTCTATGATGGTGCCTTCTGTCAAAGAGCTCATGCAAGAAAGCGGGGAAGCAGGACGTCGCACCTTCAACCAATACATCAGACTACTCTCAGTACCGATCGCAGCATTGCAGGCATTTTCATTCATCAAGTATCTCCAGAGTCAGGGCGGGATTGGCTTCCTTTCCAGTACGCAGCTCATTTCCAACATTGCTATCATTGTGGGTGGCTCGATGCTTCTCTTGTGGCTTGCAGAACTTATCAACGAGTTTGGTATTGGTAACGGTACATCGCTGATCATTATGGCGGGTATCTTGGCGCAAATTCCAGCTAAAATCTCTCAATTTTTGTTCACACTTACACCTGATCAGATTCCAGTAGTATTGTTGTATCTTGCGGTTGGACTGCTCGTGATCGTGGGTGTTGTGTACATTTATGAAGCAGAGCGACCGGTCCCGGTAACCTATGCTCGACAGGTGCGCGGTATCCGCACGCTTGGTGGCAACGAAAGTTACCTTCCGTTGCGACTGACTCAGACCGGTGTTATGCCGATCATCTTTGCATCATCATTGCTCTTGTTCCCACAGTTTCTCGCTGGTATTTTTCAGACATCACAGTCGCTACGACTACAGTCGATAGGGCAGGGTCTGACGAGCTTCTTGCAGAACACACTTTTGTACTCAGTAGTGTACTTCGTACTCGTGGTATTCTTTACGTACTTTTATACAGCAGTGACTTTTGATCCCAAGCAGATTGCAACCAACCTTCAGAAAAATGGTGCGTTCGTCCCTGGTATTCGCCCAGGAGATGCGACCAACAATTATCTCGCTACTATTGTTACTCGCATCACGCTTGTCGGTTCTGTGTTCCTCGGTGTCGTCGCAGTTCTCCCGCTTATCGTCCGTACAGCCACCGGTATTACTGCATTTGCAGTTGGGGGTACATCACTGTTGATCGTTGTATCTGTTGTGATTGACCTCATTCGTCGCATCAGTGCCCAGGCAGCAATGGCTGAATACTAAAGGAGCAGCTGCTATACTCTAGGTATGCAAAAACAAGCCTATATATTTATCGGACAGTCTGGTGCTGGCAAGGGCACACAGGCTGCACTGTTCCAAGAAAAAGTTCGCGCACTGTATCCTACCGATGAGATACTTCATCTCGAGACCGGAGCAATCTTTCGTGCATTTAGTGCGACCGATTCGTATACCGCTACCCAGACCAAGGCTTTGATGGACGAGGGCAAGCTCCCACCAGCATTTATCGGTATCCATGTGTGGAGTCATGAACTGATCAGTCAATACACAGGTCAATCGTTTGTGTTTATCGATGGTACGCCACGTGTTTCATCTGAGGTGCCAGTACTCATCTCTGCGGCAGAGTTTTATGGATGGAAGCTGCACGTCATATTTCTCTCGGTAGGAGACGCGTGGAGCAATGAACGACTCATCGGACGTGGCCGCCCCGATGACCTTGATGGACACGATCGGGCAGAGCGTATTGCATGGTTTCATGCCAACGTCATGCCAGCGATAGATATGCTCAAGGCATCTCCCGACGTCGACTTCCTCGAGATCAATGGGGAGCGCACGATCGATGAGATCCACAAGGATATTTGTGACAGGCTAGGGCTGGAGTAGTGATGAGACGAACAATACTTTTGCCGTCTCTCGCAGGGCGACTGGCCCGAGAGTGAGCGATTTTTCAGCAGAAAAATACGCGACGGCAAAAGTATTGTTCGTCGAACAAACGATGAAACTATTTTTATGATTATTATCAAAACAGACAATGAAATAGAACGACTCAAGAAAGGCGGTCCAATACTCGCTCGTATTTTGCGTGAGGTTGCAAAGGCGGCTGTGGTTGGGGTTACTACCAAGGAGCTTGATGCGCTTGCACGCCGACTCATCCTCGAGGCAGGCTGCATACCAGCATTTCTCGGGTACAAACCCGAGGATGCTGATCGTCCATACCCAGCGACACTCATTACATCTATCAACGATGAAGTGGTGCACGGTATCCCGAGCGATCGCGTACTGCGAGACGGTGACATTGTCGCACTCGACTTGGGGCTCCAGTATGACGGTATGTTCCTCGATCACGCAGTGACGGTGGCAGTAGGAGAGAAGGTCGCTGCCAAGGACAAAGAGCTCATTGCTGTTACTGAGCAGGCTTTGGCAGAAGGTATTGCAGCTATTGTGCCTGGTGCTACTGTCGGAGACATTGGGTATGCGATAGAGCAGTATGTGCGACCATACAAGCTTGGCATCGTGCGAGATCTCTCTGGTCACGGAGTGGGTCGCGCGATCCACGAAGACCCCTATATACCCAACTATGGCAAAAAGGGGAAAGGGGTCGAACTCAAGCCCGGTATGGTGATCGCAATAGAGCCGATGCTTACCCGAGGTTCTGAGAACGTAATTTTAATGAATGATGGATACACGCTCAAGACGTCGGATGGTTCTCGCAGTGCCCACTTTGAACATACAGTACTGATCACAGAGACAGGTGCAGAGATTCTGACCGTTTTATAATCCATGGCAAAAACTATCTCACTTAAAAATATTTCTCACGCGTTTCTCGAGCGCACGGTACTCTCTGGTGTGTCGATCAAGTTTGCAGAAGGCGAGCGTATTTGTATTGTAGGCGAAAACGGCACTGGTAAGTCGACGATGCTCAAGATCATTGCGGGTACGATCGAACCCACAGGTGGTAGTATTGAAAAAAATACGCACATTCGTACGTACTATGTCGCCCAAGAGTTTGCACAAGCAGATGCCGAACTCACCGTTGAAGCATATATTACCAAGTATGCTGGTCTTTCATTATTTAAAAAAGTATATGAGACAAGTACAAAGCTCGGATTCAATCTCCAAAAGGTATCGGATGCGATAGCCGGTTCACTCTCAGGAGGACAACAAAAGGTGCTCACGTTGTCAGTCGGGATCGCTACTGCGCCAGACTTCTTACTCCTCGATGAACCAGAAAACCACCTCGACATCATCAGTCGTCTCGAGCTGATCAAGGTACTCCAAACGTACAAAGGTGGCGTGCTCTTTGTCTCTCACGATCGCCGCATGATCGATGCAGTCGCAGACAAAGTCGTTGAGGTAGCCATGGGCAAAGCGCATATTTCAGAAGGTGGGTACCAAGACTACATCGATGCCAAGCTTGCGCGCATCGGCGGTATGCAACGACAGTATGATGTGGAGAGTAAACGTATACGACAGATACAAAGCACGATAGGTATCCTCGAATCCAAGGCGTTTCGTGGCAAAGATGTCGCAAAGTATCTCAAAACAAAACAAGAGCTTGCAGAGCTCAAACAAAAACACAAAGAGGAAAGCCGCCCCGAAGATCGCCAAACAAAGATCAAGCTTCGACAGAACAACAACGCACTGCATGATGGCAAGCTACTTTGTAGAGTCACTGATGCATCGTTTGGGTATACCAAGGGTCATATTTTCCGAGACCTCACACTCGATATACGCACGGGTGAGCATATTGTACTGCTCGGCAGAAACGGCTCTGGCAAGTCTACGTTTCTCAAATGCCTCACCGGACACTTGCCGCTTGCAGGTGGCACGATAGCGTGGACACCAGAGGTCACTCACGCATACTTTGATCAGCATGCTGAGTTTGACCCGGACATGACACCAGTAGAGGTGGTGATGGAGGGTCTCAACAAAGATGAGAAAAGTGCGCGAGCAGTGCTCGGCATGATGAAGTTTATCGTGGAGAAAATGGATACCAAGATTCACAGTCTCTCAGGAGGGGAGCGCATGCGGGTACGCTTTGCACTTGTCTTTGGGGCAAGTCCTGACTTCATCATTCTCGACGAACCGACCAACCACCTCGACGAAGTCACGTGGCAGATATTGCTCGATGCGTGCAACGCGTCAAAGAGTACGATTCTCCTTGTCACTCACGACTACGAATTCATCCAAGATCTCAAGGAAAAAGTATTTTGGTTGATCAAAAATCAGACAATCAAAGAACGTCACAAAGATCTCGAAGAAATCGTCGAAGAGCTGAGATAAATAAAATCCCCTCAAATGAGGGGATTTTATTATTTTACTTTGTCCAATACTCGCTTGAAGCTTGCTGGGTGTGTCTGAGCAAGGCCTGAGAGGATCTTGCGGTCGAGCCCGATACCTGCCTTGGTGAGCTTACTCATAAACACTGAGTAGGTTGTACCTTCTGCACGAACTGCTGCATTGATACGAGTGTTCCAGAGTTTGCGAGCATCAGCTTTCTTGTCGCGGCGGTGTGCAAATGCGTACGTTCCTGCATGAGCGATTGCTTCTTTTGCTTGCGCTTCTTTTGTTGATCGACCAAAACGATACCCCTTTGTCTGAGAAAGAGTGTTTTTGCGACGTTTATTTGCTATGGTTCCTCGTTTTACTCGTGTCATAAATGGTTAGTTATTTTTGAAATGTTCCTGTCGAGATGAAGCGACTGATAGCCTTGTTGGTCATATGAAAGGCGACAGGTTTCTTGCCAGCGAGCTGCTTGGTCCGAGACTGCTTGGCGTTGAAGTGGTTGAACCCTGGCTTACGCGCGAGGATTTTACCAGTCGATGTGACCTTGAGACGCTTGGCAAATGATTTGTTGGTTTTACTACTCATATTATTGTGTCGGTTCTGAAGCTACTGGTTTGTCCTTGGACCCCCTGTCTCGCTCGATGACGACAGCAAGCCCCTTGGGAGAGCGCTTGTGTGGTTCAGCTATCTTATAGTGTTCTGTCACAAAATGCAAGACCCGGTCAAGTCGCTCCCTGAGGAAGCCTTCCTGCATACCTTTGGAGCGTCCGCGGAGGTAGAGCTCTACCTTGATACGGTGCCCCTCCTTGAGCCAGCCAGAGGCCTGGCGTGCCTTGAGTTCGAGGTCGTGGTCTCCGGTACCTACCTTGATCTGGATACTCTTGGTTTCGGTCGTTTTGGCGCCACTTTTTGCTTTTTGGGCCTTTTTCTTGAGCTCGTACTGGTATTTGCCGTACTCCATGATCTTGCAGATTGGTGGCTTGGCGTCGGGGTTGATCTCGATGAGGTCTACGCCCTGGTCGTGCGCCATAGTGAGCGCTTCTATCAACGGCAAAATACCGATGTTTGTTCCCTCGGCGTCAATGACACGAACCTCAGTCGCGCGTATCTGGTTGTTGAGTCGTTCCTTCAAAATAGATCTTGTGCTAGAGTCTTCATAATACTAAAAAAGCTATGCAAAGTCAACCATTTTCAGGAATATTTCTTGTATATAAAGAGCGTGGCGAAACACTCGCTGTACTCCTTGAGCGTTTCCGTAGCGAGCACAACCTTGGTCCAGATACCAAGCTTACGTACGCGGGCAGACTCGATCCTATGGCAGAAGGACTTGTACTCGTGCTTGCAGGAGAGGATCGATTCCAAAAAGATAAACTTTTAGGACTTGAAAAGACGTACGTAGTAGAAATACTACTCGGCGTCGGTTCAGACACCCACGACCCTCTTGGTTTTGTGACTGATCCTGTACTCAAAGATATACTAGAGCAAGAGATCAAAGAAAAAGTCCAAAAAATGCATAGTATCACCGAGCTCCCGTACCCTATGTACTCCTCAGTACCAGTAGAGGGTAAGCCTCTCTTTGTCCATGCTCGGGAGGGAAATACAGTAAAAGTACCACGTAAAAAGATTCGTATAAAAGAAGTAGTTGTGAAAAAAATCGAATCAAGTTCAGTCGCCGAGCTTGCTGATGAGGTAGTCCAAGATATACAAAAGGTACAAGGTGATTTTAGACAAAAAGAAATTATTGAAAGATGGAAAGAAGTACGTAGCCAGTATGGTAATCGGGCGCTCCCTATTGTCACACTCGTCATTACTGCTTCGTCGGGTACCTACATGCGCTCACTCGCACAGTGGCTTGGGCAAGAGCTCGATATGCCCGCACTTGCACTTTCGATCAATCGAACAGTGATCGGCGCCTATGAAATAAAAAATCCACCCATACAAGAATAGGTGGACTTAGAAAGGTTTTTACATGAACTAAACTGATAAATGACTTCTCATAATGCCAAAGCCTGTTTTGCCGATTATCTGAACGATTTGCGGGTGACCAGAGGGGATATGTGCAGTTTTTAGGGATAGGATCCTTACTGTTCCTGTTCGATAATTGATCGTAAAGCCAGATACATCATTTGGTTTTCGTTCCTCGAGACATTTTTGTATCGCTTCTTTTTGCGATAAGTTTCTGAAATCTTTTGTTGGGAGCCTTAACTCATTGAGGTTGATGAGTGCATGGTTCAAATCGGCAGGTTGGCCGATGCGTGCTTGAGATACTTGTTCTGCAAGTGGCATAAGTTGTCAGTTTTTTGTGTAAAGAATGGGGTTAAATTTATTTTTGCATATTATTACATATTATACAAAAAAATCAAGTGTGGAGATGGGGGGAATCGAACCCCCGTGCATCGTACCTGATCCATCATTTCTCCATGCGTAGTACAGTCTCGTGGTTAGGAAGGTGTCTCAAGGCTGTACAAAACGACATCCTTCCCGAGCTTCGACTAGTTTGGAGCAGTACTGAAGCAGGTACTACGTCCTATTCCGATGAATGTTGCCCTCATATGTATATCGGAAGTCTACACAGAGGACACCAGACTGACCTAAATTAGGCGAGTGCTGGAGCGAAGCCAAATGCGTTAGCAAATGGAGACTTCACCTTAGCGATGCTGTTGCCAGATATCGTGTCTGGACGACGGTTTACGAGAGTACGTCCATGCTCGGCATGCATGAGTAGATCGACATGTATGATGTCGAAACCAAGCATCCCCATATATATATGAGCTATTCTCCACGGCGAGCCTCTCGGTCGAGGTCGCGGTTTTTGATAGTTGCTCGTTTGTCAAAGGTCTTTTTCCCACGGGCGAGCGCCACCTGCGCTTTGATACCCGTGCCTTTACCATACAGGGAGACGGGTATGATCGTCAAACCTTTCGTTTTGAGCTGCTTTGCGAGCTCAGCAAGCTCCTTTTTGTGGACGAGGAGGGTACGGGTGCGGTATGGGTCGAAATCTGCTGGCGCATTTTTCTCTTGCCAGGCAGGTATGTGCGCGCCCAGCAGCACTAGCTCGCCGTCTACGATAGATACGTATGCACCAGAGAGTGATCCATGGTGAGCTTTGACACTCTTTACTTCGGTACCAAGGAGCGAGACGCCGCACTCGTAGGTGTCGTCGAGGTTATAGTCAAAGGTTGCTTTTTTGTTGCGGAGATACTCCATAGTGTAGATAGTATCACGGAGCTGGGGATTAGTGATTGTGTTGCCTATATATGCTTGGTATCATATGTAGGTTATTAGTAGGTACCGTATAAACAGCATTAGTTTACATTTATGAAATATTTCATTCGATTAACAGTTCTCTCACTTGTGGTTGTGTTTGGCTTTGCACAGGCAGCACAAGCAGCACAGTACTATGTTGACTCTAGTTACACTGGATCAACATCAAACGGAGGTATCAATACTCCTTGGAAAACACTCTCTCAGGTACAGAGCGCAACACTTCAGCCAGGCGATATCGTGAGCTTCAAGCGCGGTACCAATACAAACTACACAGGAACATTAAATATTAATCGTTCTGGTGTTTCTGGTAACCCTATTACCTTCAACACATACGGTACAGGGGCAGCTCCTACCTTTACTGGAACAGGAAGCACTATCCAAAACCTCTTTTTCATTGGATCAAATGTGTCACACCTTGTATTTGATGGGTTCAATGTTACCGACCCAACACTAAATGCTGCTGATCCAAACCATGCACAAATGGCAAAGATCCAACGCGTATTTACCGTATATGGTAGCTATGTGACGATCAAAAACATGACGATTGAACTCTCTGGAGCAGCTATCGTTTTCTTTGGACCAAACAACACATTGGACAGCTCTACTATCACCAACCTCCGCATGCTCGTAAACACCTGTAGTTCATTCAACAGTAGTGGTGTTTGTACGCAAGTAGGTAACGGAGATGACCAAGACTACGGTGCAAACCCTGTTACGATTGGAACTGCTGGAAATACAGTGACCAACAACACCTTTGAAGGATGTTGGGCTCCTAGTTATGACTATGGCTACGATGGTGGAGCAATCGAGCTCTATGGTACTGGTACCAACAACAACCTTATTGCGTACAACACTATCTCAAACTGTGTTGGACTCACTGAGATAGCGGGAGATAGTATCAACAACACGTACGCATACAACAAACTTATCAATACAGGTTCACTCTTTTACTTCCAGCCGGACAACCGAGGTCTCGGAGCAACGTTTAGTGGATGGAAGTTTCACAACAACACTGTGATAGGTACTGCTGCGCCGTACGTTCCTGAAAGTAGAATGATTGGCGGATCTCTTCCATGCCCTACTCCTACTCCTTGTCCTGTAATATTGGATTTGAAAAATAATGTCTTTCAACTCTCAAACGGTGTTGATGTTGCATCTTCAAATGGTGCAATAAGTCATACGTACAATGCGTACAAACTCTCAAACAACAGTATTCCTGGTTTTACTCTTAACTCAAATGAAATAAGTACTTCTGCGACACTGTTCTCATCTACAACAGGTGCTCCTGAAAACTGGAACTACTATCCAGTATCGACCTCTCCACTGATCAACGCTGGAACAAATGTCGGTATTACAAAGGATATCGCAGGGGTCACTGTTCCACAGGGGTCTGCTCCTGATATTGGCTCATATGAATACACGAGCGGTACACCAGCACCAGACACAACTCCACCAACTGTGGTATTCACCAGTCCTGCATCTGGCGCGACTGTTTCAGGTACAACTACTGTTTCTGCAAATGCAGCAGACAACAGCAATGTTGTTGTCGGTGTCCAGTTTAAGCTCAATGGTGCAAACCTCGGAAGCGAAGACACCACCAGTCCATACAGTGTGAGCTGGACTACTACTAGTGTCGCAAATGGTACATACACACTCACTGCAGTAGCTCGCGATGCAGCTGGAAACACCGGTACTGCAACGACTACTGTCATCGTAAACAACACAGTTACTCCTCCTGCCGACACTACCGCTCCTACCGTTTCATTTACAAGTCCTGCATCTGGCGCGACTGTTTCAGGTACAACGACAGTTACCGCTGATGCTTCTGACAACGTTGGAGTTGCAAGTGTTGCATTTACTCTCGACGGTATTCTCCACACTACCGACACGACCGCACCATACAGTGCATCATGGATTACGACTGGTGTAGCAGATGGATCACACACATGGACTGCAGTTGCACGTGACGCTGCTGGCAATGTTTCAACAACCGCAACTCGAAGCTTCACTGTCAGTAACGCCTCAACTACTCCAAGTATCCCAACAGGACTTACAGCAACAGCAACATCTTCAACAAGTGTTACCCTTTCATGGAACTCTAGTGGCCCAGTATATGGCTATGAGCTTTGGAAAAATGGCGTAAACATCGGTCATACAGTAGGACCAGCTACTACGTATGTTGATACTGATGTGGTCGCAAACACTACATATACATATGCAGTATCTGCTATTTACCCTTGTGATTGTGACGAAACAGCACAGTCTACTCCTGTATCAGTCACAACCCTTCCAGTAACTGTACAGTACAAGACCACTGCACGAGTAAATGTACGCGCAAACCCAACCGTGGGAGCTACTGGTACTATCCTTGGTACACAGTCAAAAGGAATGATAGGTACAGTGATCGGTGGACCAGTTAGTAACAATGGGTACATTTGGTACAAACTTGATTTCTCATTTGCTCCTGATGGATGGGTCGCAACAAGAAACCTGGTTCTCTACACTGCAGCGCGGACCACTACTACAAGTAGAACGAGTGGCAGTACACTCCCAACTGAGCCTACTACAACAACACCGGTCTCATCTCTCCAAGCGCTTGAGCTTCTACAGCAAGTATCTCGGGCAACAACCACTGCCGAAGCAAACAGGCTTCTACAGCAAGTCCAAGCACTGCAAGCACAATAGTCGCTCTTGCTATTTCAAAGAAAAACCACCCATTTGGGTGGTTTTTGCTATACTATCTGCACTATGCCATCCAAACAGAAACCAAAGCGTCCGTTGTCTTCATATCTTTTCACCACACTGCTTATATTTGCGGGTATTAGTGTGCTGTACTCAGCAGTGAGCCGTGTGAGCACTACCAAGCCTACCGAGGTCAGTATTACTGAAGTAGCGCGAATGGTCAGCGCCGGAGAAGTCACAGCTATCAGTATCGATGGCGGAGATCTCTCGATCACCAAAACTGACGAGACAGTACTCACTTCTAAAAAGGAGCCAGATGCAGCACTCACTGAGACACTGGTAAGTTATGGTGTTGATGCTGCAAAACTTGCTGCAGTAGATATCTCTATCGCATCACAATCATCAGTAGGATTCTTTTTCCTATCCATATTGCCGATCATATTACCTGTAGTACTCATCATATTTTTCTTTTGGATGTTGTCACGACAAGCCAAAGGTGCAGGTATGCAAGCATTTAGTTTTGGTCAGTCCAAGGCGCGTGTCACTGACCCTAATGACAAGAACAACAAAGTCACGTTCAAAGATGTCGCGGGTGCTCGCGAAGCAAAAGAAGAACTCAAAGAAATCGTGGACTTCCTCAAGAACCCCAAGAAGTTTCTCGACATCGGCGCACGTATCCCCAAAGGCGTACTTCTGACTGGTAGTCCTGGTACCGGTAAGACTCTTCTTGCTCGCGCAGTAGCAGGGGAGGCCAATGTACCATTCTTTCATTTATCAGGATCTGAGTTTGTCGAAATGTTTGTCGGTGTAGGAGCAAGCCGTGTTCGCGATCTGTTTAAAATGGCAAAGCGTGCAGCTCCAGCTATTATCTTTATTGATGAGATCGATGCGGTCGGTCGTATGCGCGGCAGTGGCTACGGAGGAGGCAACGATGAACGTGAGCAAACACTCAACCAGATATTGGTGGAAATGGACGGCTTTGAACCCAACGACAAGGTGATCATGATCGCCGCTACCAACCGTAGCGATGTGCTTGATCCTGCGCTTCTGCGTCCGGGACGTTTTGATCGACGAGTCATCCTCGATCTCCCAGATCGCCGCGACCGCGAAGAAATACTTGAAGTTCATTCTACAAAGAAACCATTTGGTGAAGATGTAAACCTTAAAGTGATCGCAGAGCGCACTCCTGGGTTCTCTGGTGCAGATCTCTTTTCGCTCATGAACGAGGGTGCGATCCTTGCTGCACGAGAAAATAGAAAAAAGATTTCACAATTTGATCTCGTGCGTTCTATTGAAAAAGTGATGATGGGACCAGAACGTCAAAGTCATCTGTTTACAAAAAAAGAAAAAGCACTCACTGCATACCATGAAGCAGGACATGCACTTGTGGCGTCTGTACTCCCATATGCAGATCCAGTGCACAAAATATCGATCGTCGCACGCGGTCGTGCAGGAGGATACACAATGAAAATACCGCTCGAAGAGCGCAAGCTTCAGACCAGGGCAGAGTTCCTCGATGATCTCGCTATGTCGATGGGTGGCTACGCTGCAGAGAAACTTGTGTACGGAGACACGACCACTGGACCGTCCAACGACCTCCAAGTCGCAACAGGACTTGCGCGAGCTATGGTTACAAGGTGGGGTATGAGTGATCTGATAGGGCCTGTGGCACTTGAGCACGAAGGTGGGCGTGGAGTGTTTGGTGAGCAGTTTGATCGAGATAAGCCCGATCATGAATCTGCGCGCATCATTGGCCAAGAAATCAAACGGATTTTGGACGAAAGTCTCGCTCGTGCGACGCAAGTACTCATAGAGCATCGAGCCATCCTCGATGTGATCGCGCAAAAACTGATCGAAGTCGAAACACTCGAACAAGCAGAGTACGAAGCGATCCTCACTACCCATGGCATTCCTCTCAAGAAAATTGAAGTATAGTGTTATTGGTGTTATTGCGTGTGCAGTTGTAGTAGGGTACGCAGTGTTTCCAACGAGTTCTGATCATCAGATTCTCCCGCTATCGAGTAAGCCCAAACCTGTCACACTTACATTTGTCGGAGATATCATGATGGATCGAGGGGTCAGGCGGAGTATCGAAAATAATTTTGGAGGAGAGTATAGTGCACTTTTTGCGCAGACTTCATATCTCAATGAATCCGATATCACCTTTGGCAACCTCGAAGGCTCGGTCGCATATGGCGGGAGAAATGTTGGTAGTCGGTTTTCGTTTCGTATGGATCCAGTGAGTCTCGGTGCATTGCGTATGGCGGGTTTTGATATCGTGTCATTTGCCAACAACCATGTAGGAGACTGGGCAATGGAAGGATTTCTCGAGTCACTCGCGCAACTGACGACAAACAACATCTCCTATACAGGAGCAGGAGAGCGGTACGCTGATGTGAGAACACCAACTGTGATTGATGTGCGTGGTGTCAAAGTCGGGTTCTTGGCCGCGACTGACGTGGGTCCCAACTGGCTTGCTGCAACAGAAACGAAACCGGGCATACTACTTGCATCAGATCCCGACATGGCAGCCATAGTTGCTCGTGCAAAAGAAGGCGTGGATGTACTTGTCATGTCAGTACACTGGGGCAATGAGTATTCTCCGGCGAGTACTCGACAGCAAAAGACTGCTCGCTCGCTCGTCGACGCGGGAGTTGATATTGTTGTAGGACATCACCCACACGTCATGCAGCGTGTAGAGGAATACAATGGCAAGCTCATTTACTATAGTCTCGGCAACTTCATTTTCGACCAATACTTCTCACCACACACGATGCGCGGTATGGTCGCGACTGTGTCTATCGATCCAGAAACAAAAGCACTCACCCATACAGAACAGGTGAGTACGTTGTCTCGTCAGTTTATTCCACAGGCACTCATACCATTTGATGAAAGTATGCTGGTGACGAAAACATTTACACCATAGCTTTGTCGGCGCCTTCTTGTTCGAGTTCGCTTTCACCCATTTCGAGGAGCTCGTAGTGCCAGGTGACTCCTTCTTGGCAGAGCAAGAGGAGGTTTTCGTTGTCGAGCGCCTGCGCACAGCCCTTGACTAGGTTCCAGTGCACGATCGCTGCTCCTTCAAAGAATCCACTCCATTCGAGGAGCTCAGTCGCATTGTCCCACTGATCGCCGACGTATAGATCGCGCATTGCCTTGAGTTTGTCTTCGGTCTTTGCGGCCTTGGTGAGTGTAGTGTCGATGACACCTGCCTCTGTTGCCACCTTGATTACTGTTTCGCCATGGAGGCGATTTTTTTCTTCCATTTCCTGTACCTTGTCGGCACCGAGCGCCTCGACGAGTGCAGCGCGTCCACGCTCTATCGTGTCGGTGCCAACGCTAGTAAATGCCAATACTTCTCCGAGCTTTTTTGCTACAAATTCATTCATCATATAGGGATTGTACCAGATATCCATATTGGGGGGATACAAGGGTTTCTTTTTTTGCCGGTCGCGTATAGAATTGACTGGTTCTCCGCCTGTAGCTCAGTTGGTAGAGCGCCGAGCTTATACCTCGGTGGTCCATGGTTCAAGTCCATGCGGGCGGACAAGATATTGACTTTTGCACAAATATGTGCTAATATGCGCACAAACGGCTATCTCTGCCTCAAAGAGAACAAGCTCATTTCAAAAACTATAAAACAATCAATATGAAAAAAATCGCATTCTATTGTGCCTCCGCACTTGTTTTCTTTGCTGCTTGCAAAAAAGAATCAGTACCTGATACTCCGGTAGAACCGACCGCGACACTAACCTCTATTGTAAGTGCATACTCTGCCGCAACGCCATCCCAAAAGATACCGTTGTACACCATAGAGGTGGTGACAAATACGGAAATGCCTATCTCTATTGCCAATACATTTCAAAGTGACTTTGATCCCAGCAAGTTAAAGGATCTGGAAATCGTGTACCACTTTAGCGCTACTGATTCTGTAGTGAAAACCCATCCGTATTTTATGGACGGTACGTGGCCATTACAGGTTTTTCCTAAAGGGAAGACTACGGTAAAACTTCGTGCAACTGCGCCGGCGCTATTCTTTGGAACAGTGACGACGTACGTGCAGGTATTTGATCAGTATAACAATGGGCTTACACCAAATACTCTTTGTCAGAAAACAGTGTTTGGATATGGAGATGCTCCGGTGATAGAAACATTGCCAGTGTCTACTGATCCGATTGTTGATGGAGTAGAACGTGAGCTTGTAATTGTGAAATTCACCGCTCCGGTTGATAAGCGTCTCGCTATCAAGGGCCCTCCTGCAATACGAACAGCATTTATCGACAACGGCACACCTTCAGGTCTTTATTTTCAAGATCTCAAAGTACACATTGAAGACGAATCTGGTGTACGCAACATCACTGACTCTGTCGACATTATCGATAGTGATAGTTTAGGAAACTTCATGTCGACTATATCTGAAGTAGTAACTGCACACAGAAAATTTCAGATAGTGTACAAAGCAGGATATGGAGCCATCGAATTCACCAATTGGATGAAAATCACTATTAGTGGTACACCTCAAGATTTTGGCCCAAGTACTGATCCTGATTTATTTCAAGCAGAACCAGTCGAAGACCTCAGTCTGCCTCCTGCGAGTCATGTATACCTCAACAAAGGTACTGTATATGGCAACTGGATCAAGGTGTACAGTTCAGCTACTGCAAATAGTGGCGCAAACCAGTACAGGCAAAACTTCGCATGGAAGGTAGTTGTTCCTGGTACAGCAACAGTAGGTAGTTATGGGCTCAGCTCTGCGGGATGGAGAAATGGATACAAGCTGGATATGACAATCCAGCCCACCATTTTACATACCAGGTCTGCCCTCAGAAGGTATTAGTATTGTATTGAATTATGGAAAATGACCCCGCTGCAATTGTAGCGGGGTTTTTGTATACATGGGTTTTATTTTATTTTTATCTCCCTGTAGTACACTATCCCCACATGACCCAAGCCCAAGCGCTCGATATACTCAAAACTGGAGCAAACGTATTTCTCACTGGAGAACCTGGTGCGGGTAAAACACATACGATCAACCAGTACGTGGCATATCTGCGAGCGCATGGTGTCGAGCCTGCGATCACTGCATCGACTGGTATCGCAGCCACACATATTCATGGACAAACTATTCATTCATGGAGTGGCATTGGTATTCGAAGATCTCTAGGTCCGTATGACCTTGATCAGCTCACGACAACTGAGTATCTGGTTAAGCGCATTCAGAACACCAAGGTACTCATCATCGACGAAGTCTCTATGATCGATGCAACGATACTCGATATGATCGACATACTCTGTCGCGAGATGCGCAGCCGTGATGAAGCATTTGGGGGGATACAGGTGGTGCTCGTCGGAGACTTCTTTCAACTACCACCAGTGAGCAGAAGTGGGGATCAGGCGCGCTTTGCGTTTGAGAGTGATGCGTGGCGCCGTATGCAACCGGTGATCTGCTATCTGACCGAGCAGCATCGTCAGAGTGATCATGAGTTTCTGTCAGTACTTTCTGCAATTCGCAAAAATACGTACAGTGATGCGCATCATCAACACCTCGAGCGTCGGCGCTACGACGCAGACGACGCTCTCGACCCCGACGCGACACTCACGCGCCTCTTTTCACACAACACCGACGTAGACACGATCAACGATCATGAGCTCAGCAAGCTCGATAGTCTCCCGACTATCTATACTATGACAAGCAAAGGTAAGGACTCGCTCGTCGCCGCATTGCAAAAGGGATGCCTCTCGCCCGAGAAACTCATGCTCAAAGTGGGTGCAACAGTCATGTGTACGAAAAACAATGTTCAAAAAGGATACGTCAATGGCACGCTCGGTACCGTAGTATCGTTTGAGTCGATGACCAAGTACCCGGTGATCGAGACCAAAAGCGGAGACCGCATCACCATAGAACCCGAGTCGTGGATCGTCGAAGAAAACGGTAAAGAAAAAGCACGCATCACCCAGATCCCGCTGCGGCTCGCATGGGCGATCACTATCCACAAGAGTCAGGGTATGTCGCTCGACAGTGCAGTCATGGATCTGCGCGAAGTGTTTGAGTACGGGCAAGGCTACGTGGCACTGTCTCGGGTGCGCACACTCGACGGGCTTCATTTACTCGGATGGAACGAGCGCACGTTTCAGGTCCATCCGCGCATACTCGCTATCGATAGCACATTTGTCCAACAGTCAGAAGCTGCCGCAGTGATGTTTGGCGACATCCCCAGAGATGAGCGTGAGATGATGCATCGCAACTTCATCCTCGCCTGTGGTGGTACCGTGAGCAAAAAGGTATCGAAACAAAAGAAAGAAAAAGTCGACACACTCGAGGCTACTCTCATGCTCGTACTCCAGGGTAAACCGATCAAAACTATAAGCAAAGAGCGCGACTTGGCACCCACCACTATATTTGGCCACCTAGAGAAACTCGTCATGCAGCGCAGACTTGCCTATGACGACATCGCGTATTTGATCACCGAACGTATTGGCAAAGGCTACAGCGACATAAAGCATGCATTCATTGCTGCAGATACATCGCAACTTACTCCTATTCGTGAAGTGTTCAAGGATCGATACTCATACGACGAGTTGCGCATCGCGCGCATGATGATGGTGCTTGAAGGAAAAGGCTAACAGACGTATACTATACATGTACCAATATAAATATTTTGAGTATGGCCAAAGGTAACAACCGACAACAAAAAGATAAAAAGAAACCCAAGAAAGCAGCGAAATAATAGACAATGCCGATAGTAGAAAGACCGTAACGAGCGGTCTTTCTTTTTTGTAAATATGTGGTATTATATAAACGATAAAAATATTTTGAACCTTAAAATTAAAATAGATGAAAATTAGTAAAACAGAAGCAAGAATGCTTTTCAATAAACTAGAATATTACTGTAAGAAACTTGGTTTTGATGAAATTACATCCGAAGAAGAATTGCAGGTCAAAGAAATTATTGACTATGATGAATTAGATTTACCTCGGGTTCAAGAAACAAAAAATCAAGTTTCTTTTAAAAAAGAGATCAACGGATATAAAATAAAGATTCGATCATCTTATGATAGGAAAGTGAAGAATTTTACAAAAACCGGCAGGATCTGGATACGCATTGTTACTTTAAAAAAAGGCGTAGGAGAAAAAGCTGTTTATACATCTTATTTCAAAAGAGTTGGAGATGATTTTATGTATAGGGTCTGTGATGAAATCACATTCTTGGTACACGCATTGAATCATCGGCCGATTGATGCAAAGAAGCAGCGAATGGAGCTTAAGGGTACATTGGATCGAAATTACAATTGGGTTTCGGTTAATACTAAGGAAAAAATTTCTTTTTACCATTCGATTCCAGATAAAATAAGATCCGAAATTTTGAAAACCAAGCGAATTCGCCAGTATTATCAAAAAACAATAAGACCAAGGTTTGGAATTATAAGAAGAGAAAAGGATTTAAGAATAGTTCGACGTCCGCGAACCCCAGATAATCTTTTACACCGTCAGTGATTTTTCAAAACACTGTCACCGCTAGCAATAGCGGTTTTTTTAATTCTTTATTTGCTATACTGTACATACCTATGACCGTTCCCTATGATCCGGAGCATGTTACGTACTTTGCCGAAACCGATGCGAGAGGGCAGCGTATCAAGTTTGGTATAAAAAGTCGCGACCGCACCCGCCACATGTATGTGATCGGTAAATCTGGTGTGGGTAAGTCCACACTGCTTGAGAACATGGCGATCCAAGACATCGCACATGGTGAAGGTGTCGCGGTGCTCGATCCACACGGATCATTTGCTGAGAAAATGCTCGAGTACATCCCTGAGCACCGTATCAAAGACGTGGTGTATCTCGCGCCGTTTGATACCGACAACCCGATCTCGTTCAACGTACTCGAAGACGTAGGTGCAGATCGCCGACACTTGGTAGTATCGGGGCTCATGAGTACGTTCAAGAAAATATGGGTAGACGCATGGTCTGCTCGTATGGAGTACATCCTTACCAACACCTTGCTCGCACTCCTTGAGTATCCTGGTGCCACACTGCTCGGGGTCAACCGCATGCTTTCAGAAAAAGCATTTCGTAAAAAGGTTGTCGACAACATCACCGATGCTGCAGTCAAAGCATTCTGGACCGAAGAGTTTGCCAACTATACCGAGCGTATGGCAGCCGAGGCAGTGCCTGCGATCCAGAACAAAATCGGACAGTTCACCGCCAACCCGCTCGTGCGCAACATCATCGGGCAAGCCAAGTCGACGTTTGATATCCGTCAGGTGATGGATGAGCAAAAGATATTGATCATCAACCTCTCCAAAGGACGTATTGGAGACACCAACACTTCACTTCTCGGTAGTATGATCATCACCAAGATTTACCTTGCTGCTATGAGTCGTGCTGAGTTGTCATCGAGTCGGATGGGGGGACTACCCAACTTTTATTTCTACGTCGACGAGTTTCAGTCATTTGCCAACGAAACATTTGCCGACATCTTGGCTGAGGCGCGCAAGTACAAACTTGCACTCATTATTGCGCACCAGTATGTCGCACAAATGGAAGAAAAGGTACGTGATGCAGTGTTTGGCAACGTGGGTACGACGATATCATTTCGTGTGGGCCCGCTCGATGCAGAGCTTTTGGAAAAAGTATTTGCACCGCAGTTTACTGCCAACGACATCATCAACCTGGGTATGGCAGAGATTTATTTGTCCCTCATGATCAACGACATTGGTTCACAACCTTTTTCTGCGCGCACACTGCCACCACTTGCGCGCCCTGCGATTACCTTCCGCAACCAAGCGATCGAGAGCTCACGTGCAGCATATGCCAACCCCAAAGAAGTCGTAGAGAAAAACATCGCTGACTGGTTCGCAGAGGGTGCTGGCGACCGCATGGCCGACGAGAAACCGAAAAAGAAATTTGTCGAAGTACAAACACCACGACCATTCATTGCACGTGAGCAGCCTGCTACAGGATTTATTCGCAACAGCACTCCTGCGCGTGGCTTGTTCAAGAGCCAAGCTCCACGACCTACAGACGAAGTACACAAACCATTTGCAAAGGTGTTGCCCAAGCCCGCCGCACCAGCACCAACGAACACTGTCGTGGTGCACGACAAAGAGCAGGTCACCCATACACACGAGGTCACAGTGACGACTTCTCCCGAGCTCAAGCAGCTCCTCGATGCAATCGACACCACCACACCGACACTGATCGTGCCAGAGAAAAAGGCACCAGAGGCACCATTCATAGGAGAGAAACCACTACGAGAAGTGGTCATGCCAGTCAAGCATGCTGAGCGTGGTCCTACAGAGAAAAATCGCGACCTACTCAAGGCAGCGCTCCAAGGCGCTCTCAAAGACGTAGCTACTGTCACTCCACCACCTGCACCTCGTCCGGCTACTGCGCCTCCGAGTCCAGAAGCGCCTGCCGCATATCAGCCTAAGCAAGTGTCTCCGAATACTGCAGAAGTCTCATCTGAGCAACTGCAAAAAGTATTGGAGTAATGAAATACATACTATGGTTCTGTGCGCTGTGTATACAGATAGGTATACCGCTTGTAGCGCGTGCAGCAGTGCGTGTGACCGAAGTTGCATGGATGGGAACTGCTGCGAGTCAGTATTCAGAATGGTTTGAGCTCTACAATGATGGAGCAGATAGTGTTGACCTTGCAGGGTGGCGACTTGTGCAGGGCGATGGTGCGGTGATATTTACCATGACCAAGTCTATCGGCGCAGGCGAGTATTTACTCGTTGAACGAACGACAGCGAGCGCACCGGATGCTGTACCTGGAGTCAATGATGAGGCAGGAGCATTTGGTGCAAGCGGATTTGCCAACACTGGCGAAGACCTGGTGCTCACGGATACCAGTGGTACTACGATAGAGAGTCTCAGCTTTGCAGATGGGTGGCCAGCAGGAGATGCAAATACCAAGGCGACGATGCAGTGGACAGACGGTGAGTGGGTGACTGCTGTTGCAACCCCCAAAGCAGGACTTTCTGATAATGGAGAACCGACTAGTGGTACAGTGGCGACGACCACGTCTATTGAGCAAGATCCGTATCCTATACCCAAGGTCTCACCCAACCAGCCACATATCGCATTTACGATTCCCAAAAGTGTGTATGTAGGTCAGCCCTACACGTACAAGGCGTATCCGGTGTTTGAATACGGATACAACGTACTTTATGGCACGTATACATGGAACATGGGAGATGGTACTCGGTACTGGCAAACCAAAAGTGAAGAACTCACGCATACGTATCGCTACCCAGGTACCTATATCATTTCATTTCTCTATACTGACCCGACCAACCCCAACAATGCACTCAAAGGTACACAAAAAGTATCGGTCATTGCACCGAGTATCACACTCTCGATTCGAGATCAGCAAGCAGTAGAAATCAAAAATACGTCATCGAATGATATTGATCTCTCTGGGTGGTACTTTGTGACGACTGCCATCAAGGTCCCCGTACCCGACATGACTATGGTAGCTGCAAAGTCATCAATGACGCTGCCATTTACTGTACTTTCGATCGGGCAGCCGGCAAGTGTACTACTCGTTGATCCGAGCGGAAGCGTCGTTGCTACTACTACACCTCCAGTAGCCAGTGAAGTGCTCGCTGCAACCTATGAAGAAAATGCAGAATATGAGTACCCTGAAAATGTAGATACAGTGACTGATGAGACAACACCAGAAACATCGGATACTCCCATACGAAACCGCACCAGAGCATATATCTTTGGTGCGGTTGCGTTGTTCGTTATCGGCTTGTCGATACTCCTTGAGCGTGTTATGGCTCGACAGGAGTACTTAGAGGAGGAGTCTCGTTCGTAGGCAGCTCGAGTGCAGGATCTATAGCTGTAGTTGTGGTTGCGGTAATATCTGCTGAGATAGCATCGATTTCTTTTGAAATGATTTTTACTTCTTGATTAGAAACTTCTTGGATTGTGTTGGTGACTGCTTGAACAGCAATTTCTGTTGCAGGATCAGTATCTGTTTCGAGGATAGCCTTGTTTGCTTTGAGGGCGTCTTCGAGCGTAGTAGTGACTGCGAGTGCTGCTGATGGTGCAGTATCACTAAGCGTTGTGAGATCTGCAGAAAGGTCTTTGATGTGTGCGTCGAGCGCTTTTTGGACGGTTGCTTGGTTTGCCTTGGTCAGTGTTTTGGTTTCTGCAAGTGTTTTGATCTCATTGACACGAGCTTCGACACGCTTTGCGTTGTACGCTACTTTTTTCTCAGGCGTCTTTTGAAAGAAAAGCTGGATTTCTTCGTTGAAACTCACCTTTACCGGATAGAGTGGATCTCCAGGGAGTGCGTTGGCTGCAACTGCAGACACAAATCCTCCGACAAATATGAAAAATGCAAAACTTGATAGTGCGATGCGTAGACCATGATGAAGTCCGCGTTGAAATAGTGATGGAACTGCGCGTTGTATCGGAGTGTTGGTCATGAGATAGTGAACATGTGCTCGAACAAGCCCTCGTTCTTCTTCAGAGAGTTTCAGTGATCGGAGCGTATTGAGTTGTTCGAAGTTGTATTTCATGATTGTTCGTTATAGGTCTCGCGCAGTTTTTTGATGATCCGATGGATGTAGACAGTCATTGCGTTGGTACTTTTTCCATAAAGTGCTGCGATTTCTTCGATCGGCTTTTCTTCGGTGTATCGCAAGAAAATGATTTGTCGACTATCTTCGTCGAGTGTCTCAAGGAGTGATCGAATCGTCGCAATATCATCGTGGCGTAGTACTTCGTCGGTATCTTTGTGAGATGCTGGGTCAAAGCCTGCTTCGACCATACTATCGAGTGAGCCAGATTTCTCTTTTTTATAATAATCGATGAGCGCGTTTTTCGCTGCTCGATAGAGAAATGCTTCGGGGTACTCGATGGTATTGCCGTTGCGCAGGTAGATCCAAGTCTTGGTGAAGGTGTCTTGGGTGATATCCACCGCGATAGCTCGGTTGGATACTCGGAAGTATATAAATCGAAAGATAGCGTCTTGGTATCGCTCCACCAGCTCAGGGAAGAGTCTTTCTACATCGGGTTGTCGGGGATCGATCTTCTCTTGTGACGAATGAGGGTTCTGCACCTTACAAGTATACACGACGTTTTTGCCTTGCCATACAAGGCTGCTATACTACGCTCATGCATTCACCAGCCAGTACCCCCCATGTCGTTGTCGTTGGTAGTGGCTTTGCCGGGATCGAAACCATCAAGACCCTCCACAAGCTCCATACTCGAGTCGCGATCACACTGGTGACCAAGGACCCCGTGTTTGAGTACTACCCAGCTCTCTACAAGCTCGTCACCGGAGCACTCGCTATCGAGGTCTCGGTCCCGGTACGAGACATCGTAGGTACACGCGACGTCACCGTAGTCCAAGCCCTCTATACAGGGCTCGACCAGACTCGGCAAGTGATACAGGTACAAGAGGGCGATACGACGAGAGAAATCGAGTATGACTATCTCGTACTCGCACTCGGTAGTGAGACCAACTTTTTCAATATCAAAGGTCTGCCCGAGCTCTCCCATAGTTTCAAGTCGGTATCTGCTGCACTTAGACTTAAACGACATTTTTGTGAACTCTTTGCCAAGGCGCAGACCGTGCCCCGAGAAGACCTCGTCTCGATGCTCCACGTACTTATCGTTGGTGGAGGGCCATCAGGTGTAGAGCTCGCAGGAGATTTGCGTAGTTACCTGACCACGGTTGCGATCGAGCACGGGGTAGATCCGAGTTTTGTCACGATCGACCTCATCGAGTCAAACCCTCGTGTGCTTCCTACACTTCCACCCAAGGTCTCGCGTCTGGCCGAGGCACGCCTACGCAAAATGGGGGTTAATATATTCGTCAACCGCACACTCGCCGAGCAAGAAGTCACTGAAGTCTTCCTCAAAGACATGTCGGTCAACGCTCGCACCGTCATCTGGACTGCAGGGACGCGTATCAACACTGCATTTACTCAAATACCTGGAGTGGTATTTGATGAGCGCAAGCGAGTCGTCGTATCGCCGACACTCACGCTCCCAGGAGACGACCACGTGTTTGTGATCGGAGATGGTGCAGCTACTACCTATAGTGGGCTCGCACAGACTGCGATCGATCACGGTACACATACTGCACGACAAATACATGCGATGATCCTGCGCAAGCCTACGACGTCGTACAAGCCGGTCAAACCATCGTTTGTGATCCCGATCGGGGTAGGGTGGGCAGTCTTTAATCATGGGTCATTTGTCATGACAGGCTGGATACCGTGGATACTGCGCTCGGTGATTGATTTTCGATACTTCACGCACATTGTCCCACTTACATACGTGTTCCGAGTATTCCAAAAGGGTAAAAAGTATCGCAAAATACATGGGGGGTGTGCGCTAGAGTAGTGTAGCTGAGCGCATTGACTATTTCTTATATTTGGGTATAATAGTAAAAAACTCATTAACTAACCGCACTTAAAAAAGAACATAATGGAAAATAATAGTACACATCTTAATGTCGTGTTTCTAAAATTTCAGCAATTTTTCTCTCAGTTTCGATATTGTTTCAAGAGAACTTTTCTTACGAGGTATCATGAAGATACACAAGGTAAAGTATTTCACTTTGAACTCGACGACACTTCTCATAATGAAGACTGGTCCCTGCTTGCACCCATAAGTAAAGAGATAGAAGAATCGTTGAGTAATCCAAGAAAAAAAGAATCATTTAAAGATGGGCTCAATACGATACAGCCCGGTCAATGGGTACAAAAACTTATTCCTCAACAAGAACCGATACCAGTATTCTTAGGTGAAAAGAAAGAAAAAATGTTTAGTAAGAAAGTCGAGCCTGTTGTTCGTCAGAAAATTAATCTGGATCATCAACGAAAAGAATGGTGTCCAGACAATCCCGAAGAAATAGAAGCACGAGAAAAAGCTGCAAAGAAAAAACCCCTGCGATCTTTTTTTCATTTCGGCGCAACGAGAAATTGGCGAGAATTTAAAGTATGAATGTATTACTCTAATGCAGAACATCCCTGTTCTGCATTTTTTATTTCCCTATTTCTTTAAGTAGTTTTGGGATTATTGCAAAGTCTTTTAGGAGTTGCGCACGCAGTGCGCCATTGTACAGTGCCGCTGCAGGGTGATAGAGCGGGAGGAAATGAGTAGTTGCGATGTGTGGAAACTTTTTAACAAGTAGTTTGCCGTGTACATTTGATATTTTTTCAGTTGGGAAAAAGTCATTCATAGAATGTCGTCCGAGAAAGACGATCAGGTCTGGATTGATCAGAGCGATCTCTGCGTGCAGCCACTCGCGACATGCATCTTTTTCTTCGGGCTCAGGATCGCGGTTGTTGGGTGGGCGGTATTTGACGATGTTGGTGATATAGATGTCCTCACGCTTCATTCCGACAGACTCGAGCATCTCTGCGAGAAATTTCCCAGCAGCACCGACAAATGGTATTCCTGTTTCGTCTTCCTTTTTTCCTGGTGCTTCACCTATGAACACTACTCGTGCGGCAGCGTTGCCATCACCATAGACCGGGCGTGTAGCGGTCGCCTTGAGCGCGCAAGTGTTGACCTCGTGCCAGTGGTCATGGAGAGCTTTGAGCTCTGTTGCTGTCGCCATGTGTACAGTATACCCACATTTTGCTATAGTCTGAGGACTATGGGATTAAAATCATTTTTTATAAAAAAGACCCTTCAAATGAAGGGCGTGCCCAAGGAGCAGGCAGAACAGATCGCACAACAGCTTTCAGAAAACCCTGAACTCGCACAGTCACTCAAGACATTGGAATCAAACTCTGAAGTAAAGGCGTTGTTTGAAAACATCCAAAAAGAGATCGAAGAAAAGAAAAAGGGTGGTATGCAAGAAATGTATGCAGCGGTGACAGTTATGGAAAAGTACAAAAGTCAGATAGCAAAGTATCGTGCAGAGCTTGCACCGTTGATGCAGTTGATGGGGAAGAAATAAATACACATGGATACGCTCGAGTATTTACATACAAAGGCTAAAGAGTTTGATTCTACATATTCTACAAATAGAGATATTGTTCTTGCGATCCGAAATTTTATCATAGAGCATGAACAAACTATCCCTATAGAGAAAAAGCGCCAACCAAAAACTATTATCGAATCCCGCTTCACATCTCCAAGTGACGCATTTGAGTGTGGTATGACGAGTTGCGGTGCGGTTGCGACTATTGCAGCTGAAATGCTTAGATATATCGGGAGGAAAGTAAATTTTATTCATGGTGAAAACTTGTACTCAGTTGATCATGCGTGGATCTCTGTTTTTAATGAACAGAATAATATTTGGGAAGAGTTTGATATTACCTTGCCTGATGTTAGGGTTCCTTTGACACATGTAAAGAAAATTGAAACACAATCTTGGGAAGATATACGAGAGCAAATAGAAAGTGATCATCTAACAATAAGAGAAAGGAGGATACAAAAGGGGATTGTATAATTTTATGAAAATCTGGTAGTATCAAATCCTATGTCACTTTCTATAGGTATCGTCGGGCTCCCAAACGTGGGGAAAAGTACACTGTTTAACGCGCTTACGAAAAAGAGCGTGCCGGCTGAGAACTACCCATTTTGTACGATTGATCCATCGGTCGGTATTGTGCCAGTGCCTGATGAGCGACTACAGAAGCTATCTGACTTTTCAAAGAGTGCAAAAACTATTCCTGCAGCCATCGAGTTTGTCGACATTGCCGGCCTCGTGGCAGGTGCGTCAAAAGGAGAAGGCTTGGGCAATAAATTCCTCACCAACATTCGTGAAGTCGACGCGATCGCACATGTGGTGCGCACCTTCCAAGATCCGTCTGTGATACATGTGGCAAACAAGGTCGACCCACTCTCAGACATTGGAGTGATCAACCTCGAGCTCATACTCGCTGATATGGAAATAGTCTCCAAGCGTATCGGTACACTGTCCAAGGATGTGAAAAAGGGGGACAAAGAAGCGATCAAAGAAGAAGAGTTGCTCAAACGTATCGAAGCGGTACTCGAAGCTGGCAAGCTTGCAACAGAAGCACAGCCGACTGACGAAGAAAGGTTTATGATCAAGTCACTCAACTTGCTCACACTCAAGCCAATGCTCTACGTGCTCAACACATCTGAGGCAAATGAAAATGTAGTGTTTGATGTGCCGGGCGCATTTGTAAAGATCGATAGCGTATTTGAAAAAGGGTTTGATGATCTGATCAGTGGTGCATACAAGCTTCTCGGACTTGAGACATTTTTCACAACAGGAGAAGACGAGACACGTGCATGGACTATCAAAGTAGGCAGTAGTGCACCTATCGCGGGTACTGCGATCCATACTGATTTCAAAGATAAGTTTATCCGAGCAGAAGTAGTAGCGTACACAGATCTCATCGCAGCGGGAAGTTATGTTGAAGCCAAAGCCCGCGGCAAGGTGCGTACTGAAGGCAAAGAATACATCGTCAAAGACGGAGATGTGATCGAGTTTAGAATATAGACTATTTTGTCAAAAGCCTTGTACCACAACACGAAAAAAGCATTTGACAAGACATACAAAAGGTGCTATAATGTATCTAAATAAACCTCAAAAAATCATATACATGAAAAAGTTGATTATCATCATTCTGGCAATTCTTGGTTTGATAGCTCTTGGGAAAATAATGCCGATCTTGCAGGACGGTACTGAAGGTCCAGAGATCAGGGAGCAGCAAACAAAGACAAAATAATTACCCCTTTGAATACTTACTACCCCGTCATTTCACATGACGGGTTTTTTTATTCGAAATGCATGTGTGCGATGCGTGATACCTGCTCAAGGAGGAGCGGATGCGCTGCGAGAGTCGGATCTGTCTCGATGATATGTATTGCGCTCTGACGCGCCGCTTCTACGAGCTTGCGATTGCGCAGTGCATCCATACCCATGTCGGAGACTCCCCATTGTTTCATACCAGTGAGCTCACCGGTGCCACGCATCGTCAGATCATACTCTGCGAGTTCAAATCCGTTTTTTGCTTTGACAAAGTATGCGAGTCGTTCGCGAGTGCGATCACTTTTGCTCTGTGCAAAGAGGTAGCAGTACGGCTGATGAGAGCTCCGCATGACTCGTCCACGCAGCTGGTGGAGCTGCGAGAGGCCAAATCGTTCGGCGCCTTCGATGATCATGAGTGTTGCATTGGGCACGTTGACTCCGACTTCGACGACAGATGTCGCAACCAGTATGTCGATCTCGTGTCGCGCAAATGACTGCATGACAGACTCCTTTTTTTCTTTGGTCATTTTGCTATGAATCACGCCGACTCGATACTGGGTGAACACGTTTTCTTGGAGGCGACGTGCTTCTGCGACGACAGACTTGGCTTGTACTGCATTGGCTTTGTCCGGATCTGCTTCATCGATGCGTGGACAGATCACGTATGCTTGGCGACCATCTGCGAGCTCGGTATGTATCTCTGTATAGACCGCGTCACGGTCTGTGGGAGAAATGATTTTGGTGATGGGTTGTTTGCGGCCGTTGGGCATTTGGTCGAGTACCGACAGATCGAGGTCGCCGTATATAGTCAGCGCAAGCGTGCGGGGTATCGGGGTCGCAGTCATGGAGAGCAGGTGGGGGAAGTGCGCGTCTTTTTTCGCCAAGCCTTTGCGTTGGTTGAGCCCAAAGCGATGCTGCTCGTCGATGATCGCGAGTGCGAGGTGTTTGAACTCGAGACTCTTTTGGATGAGTGTGTGCGTGCCGATCACTATTGGTATCTCGCCGTTTTTGATCCACTTTTTTAGTTGAGGTCGAGAAATGTCGGTCCATGGTGTGCGACTCGAAGCGACCTTGGTGGGGAACTTGCGCGCACCACTTCCGGTGATGAGTGCGATAGAGATACCAGTACCTTTAAAGAATTCGATGAATGATTCGAAATGCTGCGTTGCAAGTATTTCGGTCGGTGCCATGTATGCGACCTGGAGGTTGCCAAACGTTTGCTTTTTGCCATTGGTACTAGGTCGGTTCATCACTGTCGCATACGTTGCGATCGCTGCGACTGCAGTCTTGCCACTCCCTACATCTCCTTCAAGGAGTCGTGACATAGGCGTGTCGCGTTCGAGGTCGTGGAGTATATGACCAGTAGCGGTGCGCTGTGCGCTGGTGAGTTCAAAGGGGAATCGCTTTTCAAAATACGGCACGTCGGTACTCGCAGTGTCGATGGTGTACGCTTTTTTCTGAGCGATCTCGGCACGGTCTTTTTGACGGGTGAGGTTGATGAGGAGTATTTCGTCAAATGCAAATCGTTTGCGAGCTTTTTGCGCGTCAGCTTTTGTTTTGGGTGTGTGGATCCATACGAGTGCGGATTTGAGCGAGGGGAGCGAGTATTCCTTGAGAATATGTGCCGGGATATGGTCTGGGATTTCCGCGAGTGCGCTGAGTGCTCGAGCTATCGTATGGCGCAACCATTCGCTCGAAATGCCTTTGGTTTCTGGATAGATAGGAGTCAGTGGGCCGTTGTCGTCGGTGCCAAACAGTGAGTCGTGACTGTCGATCGGGAGTACCTTTTCTTCACGTAGACTTGGGTTTGTGAGAGTGAGCTTGTCTTTGTATAGACTGACACGACCGGTGAGCTCAACGACATCTCCGACATGGAGCATCGAGGCGAGGTATGGCTGGTTGAACCATACGACATGTATGTTGCCACTGACGTCTTCGACGACACCTTCGGTCATGTTCATCTTACTCTTCCATCCTTTGCGTGCGCTGAGTTTCGACACGCGACCACGCACGGTCACTTCTGCTCCTTCCACCAGACTGCCAATAGAAACAAAGCTCGATGCATCGGCATAGCGAGTAGGGAAATGATAGAGTAGGTCTTCTATCGTATGGATACCGAGTTTGCGTAACCCGGTAGTTGTGGTCTCTTTGAGGCGAATGATCGTAGAGAGAGGGGATGAGAGGCTCGGCATCATTCTCAGTGTAGCACCAATACAAAAACCCCGATTGCTCGGGGTTCTCGTATATAGAGGTTTCTATATTATGCGCGTCGGTCAAATCCGCCTCCACGGTTGCCTCCACCTTCTGTCTTTGGGCGAGCCAAGTCGACAAAGATAGTGCGGCCATCGAGCTCGCTTTGGTTGAGTTTATCAACTGCAGCTTGTGCTTCTGCTTCTGTTGCAAATTCAACGAAGCCGAAGCCTTTGCTCTTGCCAGTCATTTTGTCCAAGAGGACATCTGCTTTGGTAACGGTGCCTGCAGCTGCAAAGTGTGCAGCGAGACTATCGTTGGTGGTGCCCCATGAGAGACTTCCAACAAATACTTTATTATTCATGTACGATTGTGATTATTACTAACGTGCAACGCGCCTGTTCGAGAGGTTCATTACAACCCAGACAGTATACCACGGATATCCTAGAAAGATAGCTAGGAGCTCGATTTGGGCAAAAAGTAGTACAGCGCTGGTATAGCGACCAATATATAGCATGCAGTAACTGAGACGAGCGCTACAAATGCTGCCAGTAGGTATACGATCGGGCCAAAGGCACTGCGACGCATAGGAATGTCGGTCTCTCCAAGACTGCGATGAATAAAGTATCGTAAAAGTGAAAATGAAATCGATCCACCAAGGAGTACCAGACAGTATCCGATCATGCGAGTAGAATTGAAAGGATCATAACTGAGTGCTTGGGTGACAAACGGGATCAGTGTGACAAACAGTAAAAAGAGAACGTTTGCCCACAAGATACGTCGCTGAGTGATCTTTTGTAGGAGCGCGGTGAGTTGGTGATGGTTGACCCAAAAGATTGCGATTGTGACAAATGAGGTGACAAAGGTCGCGATCGATGGTGCAAATGGTGCGAGGTCGCGAACTGCTCGAACAATATCGTGACTGACAACCTCTGGTGCACGAAGCTCGATAGCCAGAAGCGTGATCGCAATCGCAAACACACCGTCAGAAAACTGTTCGAAACGAGACTTGATGATCGGCTGCATGTGTAGAGTATACGATAGAACACATTGACGCGAAAGTGTGAAATGGTATACTTGAAATACAAAGTGCCGCAAGGCTCCGAGAAATCCGCCACAACAGGCGGATTTCGAGTTTTTACAGAAAAGATATAAGTTGTTTTTTCACCATAGAGAACAAGTCGTGAGGTAGGAAATAGAGCTTTCTTTTTAGTCTTTTAATACTACATAGTTTCATTTGAGCAAGAATAGCAGAGACGTGTTGGTTGTTCGGATCGGTATAGTTGAAATAGAAATCAAGCGATTTTTGTTTCGTAGATAGAGGTACAACCCAAAACATATGATTGTTAAATTTCTTAACAATAAGTATGGGGCGAGAAAATGCATCACCAGATCCATTTTGTTCGTATCCAATATTCTTACCGAGACTTGCCATCCACACTTCACTTTCTTTTGGAAATCGATCCGGAGCTACTTCTTGTAAATCAATATTCTTTTTTAGGTAGTTCCATGTATCAAATTCGTTCATCCTAAAAGCATAGACTACTGAGATAAAGTTTAGATAAACTTTTAGGGTTTTTTCTATACACAAATCGTGATACAGTAGCTCCATTGGAGACGTGTCAGAGTGGTCGAATGTGCCCCCTTGCTAAGGGGGTAGGTGTCACAGCCTCATGGGTTCGAATCCCATCGTCTCCGCCAAAATTGGAAATCGAAATTGGAAGCTGAAATGGTAGAATGAGTTTATACTATATGGTATCAACACATAATGACAAAATTTGATGAACGATTTAAACCAGATCTAACTCCCAAAGAAATGCTTGAGCTTGGAGTTTTTGGGGGTCTATATTTTTCTGATACGCCACAAGAGTATCCAAAAAGTTGGTGGAAGAATGCAAAACTTTCTCCAGATAAAAAGAGGCATAAAGAACTCAATTATTTTAATGTTAACGCTAGTCAGTCACTTTCTGTGTGGCAGGCCAAAGGTTGGATCAATTCACAAGATCCAAGAGGGTGGTTTCAGTGGTACTGCAGATATTATATGGGACGCAGGACACAGGACGATGAGAGACAAATAAAAAGATGGATGGCTATGCGCAGACATGTGATGCAGATTAGGAACAATTGCCGCGCTGGAGATGTCCATTGCCGACCACGCCAAAGACAGGCATTGCTACACTGGGCGTATGATTCAAGAAAAATCTAGGAACGGTATCATGCTACACTGCACCGTATAGTAGTAACGTATATATATGATAACAACGATTTTTTTGGCGGCTGTGGTAGTGATTTTGTAAATATATGGGAGATCTTTCTACTACTATCATCAACGCAGCACAAACGGTAGGGTTGCCGATACAACTACTGTTTCTTGGAGTATTTTCTTTTACCGAAGGTCTCCCCATTATTGGGTCGGTGTTGCCAGGAGGAACTATCGCACTCTTGGCAGGCAGTCTCGCTGCACAAGGAGTACTCTCACCACTTGTTGCCGCACTTGTTGTAGGTACGACAAGTTTTGCGGGGGATATGACTGGTTTTTTGCTCGGGAGGAAGTTTAGACATTTGTCTTGGGTGTCACGATTTGTTACTCATGAGAAATACCAGCGTTCATGGGACCTCTTTGATCGACACTTAGCGATCATCGCTATCTTTGGCAAACTACTGCCTGTTGTGCGTTCGACACCGTCTTTGTTTGCCGCGATCAGGGGTGTGCGTACGAGACGATATATAGTCTACAGTCTAATAGGATCATATCTGTGGGGATTTGTAGGAGTGTATGCCGGCAATGCGTTCACAGCATACCTTGGCCCCAAGGCGATCACGATCATTGTCGCGATGCTTGCCATTTCTATCGTCGCAGTACTGGTGCGTATGTTTATAAAGAAAACATTTCGTAAATAGTCGTTTGGTATATAGTATCTGCTACACTACATACATATCCATAATGAGCCCATATATAGTATGAAAACATTTTACGTGATTTGTAAGGTTGCACTGAGTCTACTGCTCGTCATGCCGATCCTCGGCGCATTTGGGGTATTTCCCACACCGACTGCAGACATGTACTCAAACCCTGAGGCATTTGCATTCATCAGTGCGATCTATGCAGGCGGATACATTATGTATATCAATGCATTTGTGTTTGCGATTGCACTCGTGTCTCTCTGGCGAGGACGGGCAGGATTTGCAGCGCTATTGATCCTGCCGATCACGATCAACATCGTCGCATTTCACGCATTTCTCGATGGAGGCCTACTGACCGGAGGTGCGCTCATGGGGAACCTTATGTTGCTCCTCAACATTTACTTCCTCTACCATCACCGCGCGCAGTACCGCCCGCTATGTGAGCGGGTGAGCTAGCCCTCGCATAAAATGGTCGATGATGCTAAAATCGTCCTCGACCATATCTGGAGGATTGGATGAGTGGTTTAAATCAACGGTTTACTAAACCGTCGGCCTTCACCGGCCCGTGAGTTCGAATCTCACATCCTCCGCATAACGAGATTTTTCTCGCACAAAAGGTCAAATTCCTTTTGTTTATCAATAGTTTTTAGAGGTTCTAACCGTTTACTAATTGCGTTTAACTCTTTTGAAACTCTTTTTAATGGAAAGAGTGATTTTTCTATATCAATACTGAGTATTTTGTCTTTAAGAATGAGGTCTGAACCTAAGGTTGAAAGTATTGAGCGTCTTGTTTGAATCGTTCCAGTTTCAAATTTATCTTTTGCATTTTCAATAAAGGTAAACATATCATCGGCAGTATCTAACCATCGGTCTACTCTCTTACTTGTATCACCGTATAAATTATCAAGCTGTTTCTTTTCTGCAAGGAATTTTATTTTTCTTTCCGCAAATTCTTCGGCTGATATTTCACCACCCGCTCTCATATCAGTTAAGCCATCAATCTTCACTAGACAAGCCTTGTAGGCTTTCTCGTTGGCTTTTATAATGGCATTACGGCCATCAATTTCTTTCTCGTTCTCTTTCTTAAACCACTTCATAGCAAAACTATGAAATTCTGCTGGAATTTCTATACTCTCAATTTCTGCCACAATCTGTTTCTTTAGTTCTTTCTCCTCAATAGACCCCTGTGTACAGTTAGGGTTTATTCTTTTAGTGCAATGATAATAAACATAGGTGTGAATGTTGCCATTTTTTTGCCTTTTTATTTTAGTCTCAGCTGTGATACTCGCTCCGCACTCTCCGCAATGCATCATTCCAGTAAAATCAAAGATGTGTATCTTTGGTCTAGGTTTACCTTTCTTGCCAAGTATAAATTGAATCTTGTCATATTCCTCAACCTCCATCATCGGAGTATGAATACCGTCATACCATTTACCGCTACCCATAGGGTATTCGTATCTTCCATAATAAAAATGGTTTGAGAAAATTCTATAGACTGTAGCTCTACTAATTTTTTTACCGTTTGGCATAGTAAAACCCCATTCATTCTTTGCGATTCTCCATATTTCAGCAACAGTGTAATTTCCTGTAAGCATAAGGTCTATCATTTGTCTAACAAGAGGAAATCTTACCTCATCTACTAGAGGTACTTTGTTTCCTTTTTCTGCGTACTTATCATTTTTATATCCCGTAGGTGCTGAGGCGGGATACATTCCCATACTAGCTTTTTTATGTAGCCCTCTAGTTACATCAACACCCTTTTTATCATTCTCCATTTTCGCCTGACTACACTGGAACATAAACATAAATTTATCCAGTGGAGTATTTTTGAATGTTTGGGCTGGTGTAACTATTTCAATGAGTTTTCCTTTATCTATGAGGTCAATGAGCAAAGCAGAATCCATAGCATTTCGTGAAAGTCTGTCTGCGTGCCAAACAATGATTCCGTTTATTTCTCCACGCTCAATCATACCCAACATTTGTTGAAACTTTAATCGCTTGCCAGTTACTTTTGCTGACTTTGATTCTGAAAGGATATGTTCTGGCTTAACTTTTATACCCAAGCTATCTGCAATTTTCTTACTCTCATCAATCTGAGAATCAATAGAAAGAACCTGTCTATCCTCAGATTCAGTAGATTTTCTGTGGTAGCCACCGTATATCATTTTTATACTTTTATTTTCCATTAGTTTTTGCCTTATTCAAGAAACTGTCAAACTCTTTCTTATCAATTCTAAATTCCTTACCGAGCTTATATGCCTTTAACTTTTTAGCATCAATGTATCGGTAAATAGTCATTATGTTTACTCGTAGCTTGTCAGCCAATTCTTTGGCTGTATAAAATTCTTTTACTTTATTCATAGTTTTTTTCTAAAAATTCAAATAGTAATTTATATTCTGCAGGATGTTGAACAAAAGTTTGGTCTTTTGCTTCAATAACTTTTTTTAGTTCTTTATAAGGTAAGAATTTTACCTCAGAAACTTCTTCTTCCTGCTTCTTGATTTTTTTTGGTTCTAAATCCATTTTTACAACATATACAGGGTTTACTTCTTTATTGATATATCCTGTTCTTTCTGAAGTTTGCTTCACTGTCCCAATAAGAATAAAGTTTTCAGGCAAAAGTTTTAATCCAATTTCTTCTTCTACTTCTCTTTGTGCTGAAGTCATATCATCTTCGCCTGCAGAAACGTGTCCTGCTGAAGAAATATCCCATTCATTTGGGTGATTATCCATTAAAGGGGAACGCTTTTGTATTAACACTTCTCTTTTTGAATTAACAATCCAAATATGAACTGACCTGTGCCAAAGTCCTTGCTCGTGGACTTCTTTTTTTGATTTTGTAAATCCTAATTTATTTCCTTCACTATCGCATATATCTAAGTATTCCATACATCTAGTATACTTTACTATTCTTTACATAGCAAGTGGTTAAATACTACTAGCTATCCTTTTTAATACGACCTTATCTTCGTCTGAAATACCCATTTGATTTTTGCTATCACTTTGATTTTTTAATCTTTGCACAATTTCAATAGCATTCTTATCACTCATACTACCATAGCCATAAGACCCGAAAGTAGTACCTATATTAGCGTGTCCGAGATTGAGGCTGATTGCTTTCTTCTCTTCTTCCGTAAGTCTTATTTTGCTTAAAATGTTTACTACAGCGTGGCGGAGCGAATGAGGATTAAAATAATGTAAGTCAGCATTTTTACACCTTTTTTCAAAAATCTTTCTAGCTCCATTTGTACCGCCCCAAAACTCCTTACTAATAAACTCTTTACTATAAGCATTACTTTCTGAACCAAAAAGATTTAGTGTTGATGGAAAAATCGGGTCTTCTGGCTGAAAACCTTTTGATTCAAGGTACTCGTACCATTCTATAAAATACTTTTCTGCTTTGTCCCAGCCTATAGGAAAAAATGTTGTTGGTATTCTTTTTGAGTTTTTTGTTTTCACACCGTCTGCTGGATTTTGGTCAAATAACTTATTTTTCTTATCAAAACTTTTCATTTTTAATGAGATTAAAGCTGAAATACGAATACCTGTAATAAGTGTTAGGCAAATCATTGCTCTATCCCTATTATCTATTTCATTTTTAACTTCAATGCTTTCAATTATTTGCTTAAATTCTTCAAGCGTTGGTATTTGCTTAGTAGTGCCAGATGTCGCAATCTGAATATCTTTTTTTGATAGACGCAAAAAGTTTATATCGCTTTTAAGTATTTTTCTATAGTTTGGCTGGTCAGAAAGCCATTGTAAAAATCTTTTGATACGCCGAATGTAGTTATATTGGGTTGCAAGAGAAACTTGCCCTGATGGTGTTTTACTGCCTCTTGTTTTAAGCCACGAGACAAATTCTATTGCTTTAGTCTTATTAAAATTAACAAAATCTTCATTCCCTGAAAATTTTTGCCATTGGTCAATTGCTTCAGCAAACATATTTATGGAGCTTTCAGCAAAACCCTCAGCACCTTTCAAGTGTTCAAAAAATTCTCTTTTCCTTAATTCATTTTGATAAATAATTTTTGTCATTTTTCTTATATTTTAGGTTATTACTAATAATGGACATTTAGACAGTAGACGAGAATATCTTATAGTCATTTTTGGTAGGGTTTAATTATCCTTGTTACTTTCCCAGTACAGACAGCACATACACCTATTTTTCTGTTACTGAGCTTTCCCAGAGAACCCTTTTTTGCATAAACAGCCCCTTTACAAGACAGACAATAAAACTGATTCCGATTTAATTTAATTTTCTTTTTTGTACTTTTTTTCTTTAGAAATTCTTTCAAGTCAAAACCCATTATAAGAATTGGCTTCTTGCTTTCTGGGACAGTTTTCAATCCATTTTCAATCCATCGCAATAAAGTCTTTTGATTTTTACTTATAAGACCCGATAACTCTTCAATTGTGTAGCTCCTATGGCTAAAAATTCCTTTAGGGTTAATCTTTGTCATAATTTTGCCGAGCTTGAATTTCTAAAGATTCCGACCCCAGAGTAGCCTTATAGAAATTAACAAGGTTATTGGCACGAAAAGAGGCCTCAGCATCGCTTAAAACGACACCGTAGCGTTTTTCGTATAACTTCTGGTATTCCTTTATAGCTTCGTTTGGTAACATAAAAACAACCTTAGGTTGTAACCTAAGATTATTCTATGGCCTACTTAAGACGACTTAAGCCAATTTTAAGACAAGTATTTAGAGTTTATTTTGGCAGACTGGCGTGTTTTAAGAAAGAAATCATCTATTCCAACACGACTGCATTTAAGATTTATCTGATAAACAGCATTATAGAATTTCTTGTCCTCTAAATTACCCGCAGAGTCATACTTCTCTGCAATTCTAGAGAAAAACCAATCATCTTTAAGGTCTTTAGAGTTTTCAAAAATTATCCGTAAGGTATGGTACTCATCCCCAAACTTCTTAACTTTTATCTCTTTTCCTTTTACATAGAGACGAGACTTTTCAGCATCAAACTTTAAGATAGTCTTTTCAGTTTTTAGAC
>CAZSWF010000002.1:0-80671 GCA_964610995.1 uncultured Candidatus Saccharibacteria bacterium | reverse complement strand
AAGATATTGACACTCCACAGCAAATCTGTTCCAAAATTGAACTCCCAAGTCCACCCCAGCAGACTTATTGTCTGAAATTGCTTGTTTTGCCTTGAAAAACATAGACATTTCATTGGTTCCAAAAAAATTATTTTGAAACGTCAAACCTAGAGGGAATTGGAACCACTGGAGTTTGATTTGCACGCCTATTTTCGCATTTCTCCATACAATGCTTGGTTTTTTGAGGTATTCCTCAAGGAATGCTAATGCGTCCTCATAGTTGGTTTCGGTGTTAGGCATAACCGCTAGTGCAGCATTAGCCTCAAGCAGCTCTTTATCAATCATGCCGAGCTGTTGCTTCAAAACGTTGTCAGGAATGATACCGTCGAGATTTTTCTTAATAATTCCTGACTGCTTGTCGGTAAGGTCGCTTATGTATCGGTTCAATCGGTCCGTTTCCTTCCGTTGGTCCATTGTCGCTTTCACAAGGTTCTCTCGTACAAGCTCTTTCAGTCGCTTGAGCTTGGTGTCGTCGAAGCCGTATTGGTCTACATACTTCATAAACGCCTCTTCAAACTTATCTCGGTTGTGATTTGAGTTATTGCCTCCAAAACGGTAGAAGGGGTACCTCTGTTTGCTTCCTTTGGACCAGCTTCCTGTCAGTTTCTTTCCATTCTCGTTTATCACGAACTTACGCAATGGAAAATCTGGATTGTCGGTGATATAAGCAGAGTGCTTTCTTCCTTTGTGCTTGAGCACTCGTTGTACCTGATTGAAAAGCTCATCAGATAGGATTGGCGAAAACGTACCTCGGTGTCGTTCTCCGAACTTCACAATCCATCCTGCAAAAAGCTCATTGGTGAGCATTGCGTAAAAGTAGCCTTTTGAAAAAGGTCTACCTTTCTTGTTGAGCAGTCCCTCCTTTGTCATTATTCGACGTACTTCTTCGGTTGGATATATATTTGAAGCAATGAGCTCAAACGTTCGTAGGATGAGCGGAGCCATAACCTCGTCCTGTCCGATAGTAGCTCTACCTGCTATTTTTATATTCTTGTATCCTACGGTTGCCATCCAGACGTATCGTCCATCTCGCATTGCATCCCTCATGCCCCCTGCACATCGCTCGGAGCGGATGTCGTTGTCGAACTGGGAGATATTTGCCATCGTGTTCTCCATAAATCGACCCACAGGCGTGTTTTCAAAGTGTTCGGATGTAGATTTGATTTCTACTCCATAACGCTTCAGGAGAAGCCGTAGTTGGCTATAGTCGTCTGTGTTACGCGAGAGACGGTCCAGCTTGTAAATGATGACCGCCTTCACACCATTCTTTTTATCAGCACAATATGCCAAGAGCCGCTGTAGCTCGGTACGGTCCACTGTTTTCGCACTCTCTCCTTGTTCGATGAAAGTATCTGCGACATCGTATTCATGTTTGAGGGCGTAGTCGTTACAGATTTTTTGCTGTGTACTTAAACTATTACCTTCATCAACTTGCTCCTTCGTCGATACTCGGACATATATCACTGCTCTTTTTTGGTTTGTGTAATTGGTTGTGTTCATGTTCTTTTTTGTCCAGAAATGCCTCCACGAGAATACTTGCAAAGTAATCAAGGGCAACATCTTCTGGGACTTGGTTAGGGTTAATACCAAAAGAGGGACAACGAAACGACTTTTTGTTGCTACACGCAAAGCCACGTTGCCCCTCTTTGGGTACAAAAATATCGTCGTTATCTGGCTGTGCGTGTAGCTCATTCATAATATCACTTTTTGTCCTTCTTTTGAAGATTTATAGTCGTTTGATTTTCTGATAATAGATACCCATTTCTCCGTATATTCGCTCTAGTTTTTGCCTATTTTTCGTGAGTTTCCCACGATAGGTATATCGTTTGGTTTTCTCATGTAATTTCTCGGCTTTCATTTCAAGCTCTAGGGTGCGGAATAGTGGATAGTTGATGTAGCCGCGATTAGCATTTCTTGATGAGTATGTGAGCTCATAGCAATGCCTACAGCCAAACCAATCACCGTCCTTGTAGAGCACCCCGACACGTCGTCCACAGTACACACCGCTTTTGTAGAGCGAACACCTGAACCAATATCGAGACCCTCCAAAATGGCAAGGTGTTTTTTCGAGAGGAACCTTGTAATCAAAATCCTTCTTCTCTTGGGAATAGTTGTCTGTTTGTGTGTAGACGAACCGAACGTAGGAGTCATCTTCGTACAGATTGATATAGCAGCTAATCCTTCCTCGGTCTCCGTTGTCACCCCATGAGATAGTCTTGGACCTGTAGGTCGTACCATCTTTCATGTCACGAAGTAGCCACCAGATTTCTATTTTCTTGCACCAGTCTGCTTCTTGTTTACTCATATATAATCTCCGAAATCATTAGTAATTCTCACTACTCATCTTTCCCTGTATCGACATCTACAGGTATAGGGAGTGGTATATCTTTACCGCTTCTGCGTGCCTGCATCCGTTCAAGCTCATGGAGTGCCTTGAAGATGCTTCGTTCAATCGAGTTCTCGTAACGGATGATTTTTTCTACAGCATCATTATCAAGAGTGTCTTTCAGTTTCTCTATATCTTTACTCCTGTTCCCAAAAGAAATGCCTTCATCTACACCTTCAATAAACCATTGCATGGTCCCTTGCTCCACCCGTAGTGCTCTACGGAGCCTCCAGACGTTTGAGATGATGCGGTCTACGAGTATTTCTTCTATTTGTCCTGTGGGCAAAAGAGCATCTCTGACACCTCTTGCTAATTCTTCAAGAACTTTAGGGTCGTCGTCTGCGAGTAGTACCTCTCTACTCAACAATCCATGTTTGAGAGCATTCATTTTGCTCACTGCTTTTCCTTCAGGGGTTTTTACGCCACCTCCGTGTTTTTCTTGTTCCATATTGTTTTGATGGGTTAGGGTTAGAACTCGTCTAGTTCATTGCCTTGATTATCTGGTAATGGTTCCACCCCACACTCCTCATCACTATTGTTTTCCATCTGTGCGGGACCGTAGAGCGTGGAAGGGTGGATGAGTATCTTTCGCTTGTCGTTCGGGTCCTGTTCTTGATAGATGAGTCCTGATGTCTCAAGTACAGGAATAATCTGCTGTCGGAGCTGTTGAGCATCCAACATACGTCCATACGTCTTGTAGTGCTTCTCAAGGATGTCTTGGCGGCTGATACCGTTCTTTGGTAGCTCTTCAAATACTTGGGACTGAAACTCATTTTTCTCCTTGTAGGCAGGGATGATTATTTGTGTGTAGATGTCATAGATGAACGGAGGCAGGTTGAGTTCTTGGCTGATTGAGATTTTCTCCCATAGTTTGAACGCGTACTCGATGTCCTCATCGCTTGCTGTTACGGTGGACCCGTCACGCTCTCTCCACCAGAGATTGAGCAGAGCAAATGACTTCACCAGTGATAGAAGGCGTTTGATGTCTCGCTGATGGCGAGGTTGTAGCTTTTTGTCTACGGTGAAAAAACGCTCAAAGATTTTCTCTTGGTTCGCTATCTTGATGTCGTCGATGTGCTCCTGCTTGATTGCTTGAATACGGAGCTTGAGCATCTTTCGTTTTGGGTCGCTATCAAGCCACTCACGGTATTTTTCATTATCTGCTTCCTTGCGGATGGTGTTTGAAATACCCGCGTGGATTTTTTCTTGATTGACTTCGGGAGAGAGTAGGATGAAGCGTGTTTGCTCTTGTGGGTCCATACGAAGCCCTGCCGTACAGAATATGACGGATGGATACCCCTTGAGTGCGATTGTCTTTGTCCGATTGCCGCCTTTCTGGTTCTTGTCGGTAATCTTGGAGTACATAATCTTCTCGTCGTGTGAGAGGAATGAACGGAGCCCCTCCAATAGCCCTGTGTGGGGCATATCGGTGAATATGAGTATCTTTCGTGACAAGTCTACGGTAATGACGTTTGTCTCCTTGTCGTAACTTCCTTGCTCGTGGAAAAACGCTGTCTTTGAGCAATTGCCGAGCTTGATGACATCTTCATTTGGAAAGAGTTTTGATATTTCCAGAGCGATGTAACTTTTTCCTGTACTCGAAGGACTATTGAATGAGACATTAAATTGGGCGTCTTCCGTATAGGACGAGAGCTGGCACAGGAACGTGACGATTTTGTTCTCATCATCATTTTTAATGGTGAGCTCAAGTGCTTCCGATAGGTCCTCTGGGGTAAGTGGTTCAAATTGGGACGCGTCTATCTTTTCGGGATACTCCTTTGAGTATTTGCCAAACAAGTCAGGTATAGGCATGTTAAGTTTTGTTAAGTAATCCGTGATGTCGCCACCCTCACCGACCTCTTCGGGTAGTGTGGTGTGGTAAATGTTGCGTAAACCAACACTTTCCAACACTTTGAGTACTTTCAAGGACCCCTTTCTGCCAGCTTCATCATTATCGAAGCAGACATAGATTTTCTGGCACTTTTTGATGTCACTATCAATCCATTCCTCCTTGAATGTGCCCGCCCCGTGCGTTGAGGTCAAAGCGAAGCAACCCTCTGAAATAAGGGCTAGGGCATCCAATTCTCCTTCACAGAGTATCTGTGTGTCATCAGAGCCCGCATACAAGCCGAAAAGCTGTGCCTCTGCTCCTTTTGGATAAGTAATCTTGCCATCGCCATCCTCGGGGTCCTGACGGAGCTTGAGGAACTTGTAGCCGTCCTCTCCTGCGACAGGGATAGTGATGTATCGCTTGCCGTAGAAGGTGCCATAGCCCAATTTGAAGCTATTTATCACTCCGTCTTGTATGCCCCGTGCGTTAAGGTATGTACGGATACGTTCTGGCAGATTGTCGTGGCATTTTTGTACGAGTGCATCGTTGAACCTAGGTCCGCTATATGATGGTGCACGCTGTGGGGTAACTTGGTCTCCAAAGTGCTGTTGAAGGGTGATGAGGTTGCCTTTTTCACCGCATTTCTTGCATTCGTACTGTGAGGTTTCTTTGTTGAAGTAGAGATGTGCCTCGTTCCCGATGCTGTCCTTGTCGCAGTCGTTGAAGATACACTTGGCAATGAGTTCATTTCCACTCTCGTGGTAGGCAATGCCTTTCTGTGAGAGATAGTCCGCTATAGTTGTTTTTGTCATATATCGTAATTGATTAGTGAGTAATTTATTCTGAATAGATACGGTTCTTGAGGGTACGGAGGTTGTCGAAGTAGGTCCGAGCTTTGGTCTCTAGTTCATTGGACCAATACGCATCGGCATCTTCTTCAATCCCGACTTCTCGTTTGAATATAAATGAGACTTTTCGGGGGTCTTGCTTATCCAGAGTGGACAGCTCGTAATCTCTACAGCAGAGGGCGGTGGCTAGCCCCAAGTCTGATGTCTGGAAATAGTCTTTTGAGTTCTCGACGGGGATGTATTCAAAGTCATCTTTTTGTTTTTGCATAATCGTAATTTTTGTTTACTGGTAATACGTTTTTGTGGAAATAAAAAAACGTACACTCATCGTGCCGTTTTTAGTCCGAAAAATCGGTCCAGTATTTCTTCTAATTCTCCGTCCATTCTCCCTACAGAGGGTCAGCCATCATATAGTGCCCATTCGTTGGGCTGGTAATTATTTTATCTATATCTTTGCATTTGGTCTTGATTTCATTCTTGATTTTTTGGCAGAACTTTTGTGAGGTCTCGTCTTTAGTCTTTTTTCCGTTTGCTTCACCCTTTATGAAATGATGAATGTCGGTGTAGGGTACTTGTTGCATCCATTTATCTTGTAAATAAGACAGGAAAGAATAATGATTGCCGTTGAGGGGTGATGTGTAAATACGCTTATTATCTAAAAGTAGGTGTCCATCTTTTCTATCGAAGCGAACACGTCTCATTGCGTCAAAGCATTTATCAAAAGCACTTTTATCAAAAATGTTTTTCTTTCCTGCTGGCAAGATTATGTCTGCAAGCACGCAGGTAAAAAGGTTTTCTTTGCCTGCGATGAGGTCCGCCCTCATTGTGTTCGTGATAAGCATTTTTGGTAAGCTGCCGAGCTCATTGAAACGGATGGTCGGCTCAAACGCATCGCTGTTGCGTAGATAGTAAACCTCAACTTTCATTTTTTTAGCCTTGTCTTCATATATGCCGAGACGAAAGAAAGCGTCATTTGAATACGATGCTTCGTCTTTGTGAGACCCTCCATCTATTGATAACCTCAATTCATCTGTGAGGGTCTTGAGAAAATTAGCATTGTCATAATCAAAAATTGCGACATCTTCGTCAGTGAGATTTTTCATACCGTTCCCGTTGTCGCATATATAAGAGAGTTTGCCTTTGTTTTCCCGTACTTGGCAGTCATGTTTTTCATCTCCATCACAAAAATCGCAACCAAGAGTATCAAGATTGCTTGAGTGTTTTAGTATTTTCTTTTGGGTAAGTTTTGCGAAATCGTCGGGATGTTCGGTCCGCTCCTTTATTCCGAAATCAATAGGAAGTGAGCTTGCAGAAATGCGTTCAAGAAACCACATCATAGTTTTAGGCAACATAGATGCCCCAGTCCTTCAGAAGTTTTCGGACCACATCATCTTGTGGGCGGTTTTTGAGGTCACAGGTGTTTGGGGGAGTAATAGTAACGGAGACCTGTTTCCTTCGTCCTCTGCCGACCTGTTTGAAGACAATCGTGATTTTGATACTTTCTGGCTCCCATCCGCTACTTTTATCAAGTTTCAGTTCTTTGAGGATGTCTTGGACGGCATCGGTGCCAGAGTACTGATTTTTGCCGCCAACATCAATATAGAGCTTATGGGGAACACCTTGATGCACAAGACGGATTGATTTGAGGTATGAACGCTCAACGCCGTATGAAGCATTTGCCGTAAGGTTCAAGTTGGCAAGGTCTTTGATAGAAGCAAGAGAATATCGCTTTTCTTCTGTGTTTATTTTCGTTATACCGAGAAAGTGTGAGCAAAATAATCTTTGTAGCTCGCTCACCACTGGCTTACCACCCAGAGCACGTACCCCGAGCATCTTGAGGTCTGGTTTGTACACAAAAACAACATCAAAGACAGGCTTGCGTATATGCTTTTCATCCAGTTGTTTGCCGTCAAAAACAGTGTCCCGTGTGGGCAGGTCTTCAAGATAGGCACGAAGAATGAGTTTATCACCATCTTGAAATGCCTTTATTTTACACTTCTCACCCTTCAGTGTTTTTCTATATATATTTTGGACCTTCGTTTCAAACGCTTGGATATTGGCATCCGTGTTTATTTCTGCGACATCAACAACTTTCGGAAGTGTAAGTTCTTTGACCCCAAGCTCTTGAATGTTCGCTCGGCTGTAATAATCATCAAAATCTCTTTGGTGGTATGTGAAGGCGAGGAGTGCTCGTTCGTCATATGTTTGAGCACGTTTTTCAATTTCGTTTTCTCGGTCTATGTCGGGTGATGAATTGCAGAGAGCCGATATGTGATTTTCTGATGAAAGAGAGTTTACGTATTCGAGCTCCATAAAGACCTTGTTGCGGAGCTCCTCTGGTTGTTTGTATATAAAATCAATGAAACGGTCCGCACACTGCTCCCGAGTCTCTTTTTTATCGCCGACAGGAAAATCTACTTTGTGTAGTTTTTTCAAATACTCACTTATGAGCTCGCTACTGATATGCAGAACGAAGTCCTTTGGGTCTGAATAGTGGGATGACATTGTAATCGTAATTTATGCTATCTCGGCACTCTACCACAGTTAGGTATCAAAAAGTAGCATTTTTTGATACGATACTATCGTCTACCCATAGCGAAATATATACCTGAAAGCGACTGCTTTTTAGCCCAATTATGGACAGAAAGGGGCAGTCGAGGTCCGTAATTGTGACTGCTTTCGGGCGTTCTCGTTATGGGTAGACCCTCGGCTGTCCCTTTTTGATTTTTATCCCTAACCCATAAGAGGAAGCCGACATAGTGTCTACCTATGTCTACAACAAATAAATTACAATCAATCGAAAAAGCTAAAGGGCGAGCTATGCTTGTCTGGGCTGGCAAAAAACCGCTTGAGAGCATTGAGTACTATCCCGCACAAGAGAAGGAAATATACGGTGACAAAAAGTCACCAGATTTTAATAAGTTATTTTGGGGAGACAATCTCCAAGTCCTTGCTCACTTGCTCAAAGATTACAGAGGCAAGGTTGATTTGATATACATAGACCCTCCATTTGATAGTAAGGCGGAATACTCAAAAACTATTAAACTCAAAGGTGAGGTTATTGAAGGGCAACCTCAAAGCGTTTTAGAGGAAAGACAATATACAGATATTTGGGAGAAGGACGAGTATCTGCAATTCATGTATGAGCGTTTTCTCATAATGAGAGAACTGCTTTCAGATAAAGGCAGTTTCTATATCCATCTGGATTTTAATAAAGCACACTATCTAAAAATCATCTTGGACGAAGTTTTCGGTTCCGATAATTTTCAACGAGAAATTGTTTGGCGTATTGGATGGATTTCTGGCTATAAATCAGTAGCGAAAAATTGGATAAGAAATCACGATACAATTCTTTACTACACAAAAACAAAAAACTTCACTTTTAATAAAGAATACTTGCCTTATCCAAAAGGATACGTTCGTAGAGATGGCAATGCCCCAGAGGGTGCTGGGTATCCCATAGAAGATACTTGGAATTGTAATGAGCTAGACAAAATGGATAGTATCCAGATTATGAGTTTTTCTGGAGAAAAGAAAGATTATCCTACACAGAAAAATGAAAATCTTTTAGCTCGCATAATTAAAGCATCTTCCAATGAGAATGATGTGGTTTTTGACTGCTTCTGTGGGTCTGGGACCACTATGGCTGTGGCACAGCGTCTGGGGCGTCGATGGATTGGTTGTGACATCAATCTCGGAGCTATTCAGACGTCTACAAAACGTCTCAATCAGATTATTGAAGAACAAAAGGGCACGCTCGGTTTCAAGGTCCTCAACGTGAACGAATACACAGCGTTCAAGAACGAAATCGAAGCCAAGGATATAGTGATGGAAATGTATGGAGTGGAACCAATCAAGCGAAGCTACTTTGATGGCGTGCTCGATACTTCTTATGTCAAAGTGATGCCGATGAACAGGGTGCTCAACAAGCTCGATATGAAAACGTTGCTCAAAAATGTGAATGAAAAGATAGCTGATTTTACAGTGAAGAAGAAATCGAAATCTGGTGAGCCTGTGTATGACGAAGGCGTACTTGTAATCTGTTCTGGAGCAGAGCTTGATGTCGGTGATTACCTCAAGAAAGAAAACAAGACAGGGGTGAAAGTAGATGTCCGAGACATCACGACAGACAAGAAAAATCTTGTCTTCAAAAAGCCGCCCGAGGCGACAGTGGAGGTGAAGGCAAAAGATAAAAAACTCGCCGTCTCGCTCAAGGAGTTCTACTCTCCGATACTGATGCGGAAGCTAGAGATTGAGAACAGTAAATCTCTCAAGAAGGAGTATCAAGCCAAAGTGGAAGATTTCCGCCAAATTATTGATAGTGTCGCGATTGATGTTGACTACACGGGCGACTTATTCAATGCCGAGATTATGGACCTTCCGACAAAGCGTGAGCTCATCAAGGCTGACTATACATGGGAATACGGCAAGAAGGGTAAATACATCGTCGCAGTCAAAATCATTGACGTGCTTGGGGAGGAATACTTTGAGACCTTTGATGTAACCGCATAGATATATGGAAAACACATTTCTTGAAAACATAAAAATAAAGGTTGCCGACTGGCGAGAAAACGGGTATCAGGGGATATTCAAGGAGAGTGCGAACATCTTGAACTATGTGAAGCGTGTCGGCTTTCTCCATGAGCCACAGATAGAAGCTCTTGAGACCTATATCTATATCAAGGAGATTTTGGATAACAAGCCGACTAGTGAGATTTTCAAAGATACTTTCACAAAGAAATCGGACCTTCTCCGTTCGCTTGGGGTGCCAGAGCGACAGATTTCTGACATCATGGAAGCAACAACTCGTGATGAGCAAATCTCCGAAATCATTAAAGAAAAGTTTGGTGCCCAAGACTATGCGAACCAAGTCTATGCACTCACGATGGGCTCTGGTAAGACCATTTTGATGGCGACATTTCTCATCTATGACTTCGTGCTCTCGTACTATCATCTAGAGGATGCCCGCTTCGCCAAGAACGCCCTTGTGTTCGCCCCAGACACAACCATCATAGAAAGCCTTAAGGAAATTAAGACGTTTGATTACTCCAAGGTCCTGCCAAAGGAATATCAGAACATTTTACTCAACATCAAGTATCACTATTTAGAGAGTACTGAAACAGGGCTTTCTCCGATTGGTAACTACAATGTCATCGTCTCGAACTCCCAGAAGATAATCCTCAAGACAAGAAATAGTGATACCGATAGTGGGGTAAAAAGACTATTTGGTGATAAGAGTGAGCTTGCCAAGCGTGAGGTAGAGAACGCACGCCTCCGAGCAATCCGTGAGCTCAACAACCTCGTCATATTTGTTGATGAAGCCCATCACTCGTACGGAGTCAATCTCGAAGGTGCTTTGAAGAAGACGCGTCAGACGATTGACTATTTGCACGGCAATACACCTCTCGTAGGGGTCGTAAACCTCACAGGAACGCCGTATATCAACAACAGGATGATAGATGACGTTGTGTACCATTTCGGGCTCAAACAAGGCATAGAGAAAGGTATTCTGAAACAGGTAAAGATACTGGATTTCGGAGAGGTTCGTTCAGAGGTTTTCATTGAAGAAGTCCTTGGGACATTCTGGTCCGAGTACGGAGAAAACCGCCTAGAAGGTCGTCTGCCCAAAATGGCGTTCTATGCTCCAAGTATTGATAATTTGCGAAACGAACTCAAACCACGCATTGAGCGAGTGCTTGCGGAGATGAATATATCGCTCGATAAGGTCCTTGAGTACCATACAGAAGCCGAAGATAACAAGGATGAGTTTCGAACGCTCGATACGATAGATAGCACCAAGCAGTTCGTGCTTCTTGTTGGTAAGGGTACGGAAGGGTGGAACTGTCGCTCGCTGGTCGCGTGTGCACTGTACCGCAAGCCATCGAGCTCAATCTTCGTGCTCCAAGCGTCCACACGCTGCATGCGGTCCATTGGAGATAATTCAACACGAGCCCATATCTTCCTCTCCAAAGAGAACTACAAGGTCCTCGACAAAGAACTCAAGAACAACTTTGCCTCAAGTATCCAAGACATCAACAACCAAGAACAAGAGAGCTTTGAGTTTGAAATTAAGGTTGAAAAGAAAAAGACTATCACTGTCAAAAAGCTCATCCGAGACATCGTGTCAACCCAAGCCCGAGACACGAGCGACATTAAGATTGATATTAAGAAGTACAAGGCCGAAAAGTACGAGCACTATCTCTTGGGCTCGGAGCTTGTCATAGATGGTTCTGGCAAGGCAATCCTCAAGCACGACACGCTCGGCTCAAAGAAAATCAAAGAGACCAATTCATATACCTACTATGAAATCGTTGAGCTCATAAACCGCTATACCCATTTGCCATGCCTTTCGGTAAGTAAATTATCGGAAAATATCGGATTATCTAGGAGTGAGTTAGTAGATAAAGTGAATACGAGTGTGGGGTTCCTCCCATTCATCATTCAAACTGTTCTTGAAACTGTTTATCAGTATACGGAGACCGAGACAACAACAGAGGAAGAAATCGAGCTCACCAAGGAGTATCCCTTCAAAATGAGCAAGGAGGAAGGTAAAAAAGCACTCGTCATCTTCAAGGAAAAAGAAGAGACGGACGGAGCAACAAGTCGCCTCGGTTTTCATATCAACCCCTACAACTTCGACAGTAGTGACGAACGGGACCTTTTCCGACAATTCCGCCAATTTCTGACAACCAACGAAACTATTAAGGATGTCTACTTCACTGGAGGTGTCACCACTGATGCTCACAACGATTTCTATGTTGAGTACTGGAACCCCACAGAACAACGTATATCAAAATACTTCCCAGACTTCCTCATAGAAACTGACAAAGGAAGGTTCTTGGTGCTGGAAGTGAAATCAGGGTCCGAAAAGACGGAATACGAGGCAAATAAGAAACGCTATGACGGAACCGTCACATCACTCTTCAACGACGTGTACGCCAAAGAACTTGGTTTCCTTGATTTTCAAAAAATAAACAAGGATTTTGAGTATAAAGTCATCTTTGATGCTCATCTACAAGAGCGTCAAAGAGAACTTTTTGAAACGATTAAAACTTTAACCACTATATAAAAATTATCATGAAAAAAATAGAAACCTTCGATATATTTATCCTGTTACTCTTACCTGCACTCGCTCTTGCAAAAACAATCCCTCCATTTTTCAAGGTGCTCGGCTATACCTTGAACGTTCCTAGTCACACTTACTTCAGTCAGGGACACATCGTGTTCATGGTTGCTGTCGTTGGGGCCCTTGGAGTCTTCACCTACACCAGTGCTCTGAATGTTCTGTCCACTCTTACAAAGATGTCCGCACGGATGGCAAAATTGCTCGCATACACCCTTTCACTCGTACTCATGATTGTTGGAATAAACATTGCACTAGGATATGTATTATCAGAAACAGTGGCTACTGCTAATAGCTATACATGGGTATGGCCTGCAACTTTTAACTCATCAGAAGCTCCAGTCCTCATGCTCGTTCGGGATTTCCTGATTGATATTTTGTTTGCAGGGATTATTTCATGGATTGCGGCAGTAGGAATTAACAAGACACTTATTCGATTACAGAAAAAGTTCCGAAATCAATAAGAAATAAACCTGATAACAGGGTTGCTACGATGTCAGAAAACTCATAGATATAGTGATGAGCACAGTGGGGCAAAATGTTAATATGAATATATTTTGAAAAAAGACACTATCTCTAAAACACGGAGAGGGCTACTTAATATATCCGTTGACCGCGGTCCCGTCTTTTGCACGGAACTTCTTTCTTCGGAATTATTAAATAACACAAAAAAGTAAAAGTGTATGCTAAAACCAAAGTTCATATTTGCAGAGTTACCTATTGGACAAGTTCAGCGAGACCAAAATCAACCGAGACAAGACTTCGGAGTCGAAGCCGAGAAGAACAAGCTCAAACTGTCGATTAAAAACTATGGCATTGAAGAGCCAATCAAAGTAAGTCAGATAGCGGAAAAACGTTACATCATAATCGACGGTCATCGTCGATTTATTTGTGCCCAGAAGTTAGGAATGAAACATGTGCCGTGTCGTATCTACCCCAAGATGACGGACGGTGAGTTTGAGACACGACGATATGAAATGCAGAATAATCGTCGTGCATGGAACCCGTTAGAAAAATCTGAAGCTCTGGAGCGTATCAAGTACTCCTATGGGTTCAAGAGTAATCACGAGCTTGCAGATTATCTCGGTATGAGTAGGTCATCGGTCCAGCTTGCCATGCAGATGCGAAAACAAAGAATATCGAACTTGACAATGATGGAGCGTTACGACGTACCAAGGAGTGTTCGTATGGCAATGCTCAACCTGTTTAAGAAACTTCAGAAAATCAAAAAACTCGAGGTCGACGATATTATTTCGATTATATTTGCAAAAATTGAGAAAAAGGTCATCACCAAGTCACTCGACATACGAAAGATTGGTAAGGTATTTATGCAGGCGACAATCAATGAGGACGAGCTCCATGAGTTCTTGATAAAAATACCCATGACTGCAAATGAGCTTGAGCTACGGACACGCCAGACGGGATTTGCCCTCATGTGCGGCGACCTCATCAAGAAGATTACGAAAAAGAAAGAGAATGGCACATCTTTCACGAAGAACGAAAAAGCATCTCTCGTTCAACTTCAAGCTCTTATTAGAAAGACGATTAAAATTGTCTAGCCATGTCTATATCAGAACCGATACGCAAGACAGGCGTGGCGTACTATCGTCACTCCGCAAAGGACAAGCAAGAGAACTCGGTTGCTATTCAGCAGGGACATACGCAAGCATTTGCAAAGACGCATAACATCGAAATCATCCATGAGGAAGCTGATGAGGGAGAAAGTGGGTTATCGGCGGACCGACCTGCTTTTCAACGTCTGTTTGATGATTGGATTAAGAACCCTTTTGCTCCTGCCTTCGATTATGTCTTTGTCTACGATGTATCCCGTTGGGGACGATTTCAGGACCAGAACGAGGCTGCTCACTACGAATACACTTGTAAGCAGAATGGGAAGAAAGTCGTGTACGTCTCGCAGGGATTTCCCAAAGAAGATGAACAGCTCATTTCTACACTTCAGACATCCATTGGTCGCTATATGGCTGCTGAATACTCTCGTCAGTTGAGTGGCAAGGTGTTCCATGGCTGTGTCAAAGTATCCGAGCAAGGGTTTTCAGCAGGAGGTCAACCTCCGTTTGGCATGACACGTATGCTCCTCGACGTAGACAAGAAGCCGTTGCGAAAGCTCAAAAAGGGAGAGTGGAAATCAATCTCAAATGAGCGTGTCACCTTCGCCCCTGCCGATGACGGGACGAGTGAGGTAGTCAAAGAAATGTACGAGCTGTTAGTGGAGAAATGGGAGTCACCCCAGACAATCGCAGAGATACTGAACGCACGGGGCGTTCTCACTGCACAGGGCAAAACATGGAAGTCTATTGGTGTACTCCATGTCCTCACGAACGAGATATACACTGGTACCCGTATCTACAACAAGACATGGGGTCGATTGAAACAGAAGCACCGTCGCAATCCGCGAAGTGAGTGGGTCATCCAACCGAACGCATTTGAAGGTATCGTTTCTTCGGAGATGTTCAACGCTGCCCAAGACCGCTTGTATTGGCTCATGCCCACCAAATGGCAAAAGGGTGCATACGCTGTGCGAAAAGCAAGACGTGGTCTTCAGACGGAAATCTCTGCTCTTCTTATGAGTAACGGCATGGAAATTGACGACGCTGACATGGCAGTCAGGAAACTGCCGATGGCGATTGGGGCACGCTTCACAGTGGACGGCGTTGCAAACTGGTGCTTCACCATCAAAGGGTACATGAAAAATTATGACTATATTCTTGGTGTGAGTGTCGCCATTGACCGTCACGACCCTGTTGATAGGTTTTTTTGGATACCAATCAATACATTCGATGGTACGGACTTTGTTGTGTTCTCGGAAAAGGACGACTGTTACCATGAGTCCACCATTCCAAGTAGTGAGGTACAGAAAAGGATTTTATCACTACTTACTAATTTCTAGGATTTTACTATCTCAACCTCAACAAAAGAATACGGTTATCAGCGGAGAGCTGCGGTGCTACACGCGGCTTTTTGCTCTCGGCATAGGGGAATAAGGGTTTATTGACTATATAACGAAATGGTGCTATAATACTATCAGTTCTTTAATACATTTTTTCACCGATGAGTCCGCAAAAAGCGGATGTGTCACAAACCTAAAACAATGGCAAAATCAAATGAGTTTAGCTGTACCCTCATGGGGGAAGTTACCCTTTCAGCCGCAAAAGTAGGCTGGGAACCAAAAAACATGGACGATTTTTCAAAAGATGAAAATCTGATGAAATTGGTCCTCGGTGTGCTACGCGGCACCCACGAAATAAAAGGCATTGAACACGTTATTGACTGCGATGCAGCACCATTCATTCCAAGTTGTTGGAAAGTAGAGGAACACCAAAAGAACGGCAACATTAAGTTTGACGCTTCAAAAGTTGAACTCTATCTCTCCAAGAAACAGAAGAACGGTAGCATCGAAGGCAACAAACTGCGTGAAGAATTAAAAGGCAAGAAAGTACTGAACGCAAATGTATTGGACTACCTATTGGCGAACCCCAAAGCCATTCCTGAAGAATGGAAAGGAAAATATATTTTCTTCTGGGGGACCATCTACCGCGACTCTGACGGCCGCCTCTGTGTCCGTTGCCTGTATTGGGACGGTGGTCAGTGGCTCTGGAGCAACCGCTGGTTGAGCTATGCCTTCTATGGCCACTACCCTGCTGCTCTCTCGGCAAGTTAGTACTATACCCTCGAACACTGTGCTCTATGAGCTGTGACCCTTTGTCCTTTGTTCGCGATAAAAAAGTTTTGAAGGTTTTACAAATCTTCACCCCTATATTTTTCATATAGGGGTTATTTTTTTGTGATACCATGAGAACGGCTTCTGGCGAATATGACGGCGGTTACGGCTTCCGACTGCCGAAGCTAGTATCCATACATCGAGAATATCTGCGGTCACGGCTTCAGATAGGGTGGTGTATGTAGAAACTTCAAAAAATTGAAGATACTTGGTATGACGTGCTGGGTGATTACTATCACAGATACGATACAATCCCGAGAGTATTCAAAGGATGGTGGAATGGATGGCACGCCATACATAACCGCAACTCTGACGACAACCTCTATGTCCGTTACCTGTATTGGAACGATGGTCAGTGGAACTGGAGCAACAACTGGTTGAGCAATGACTTCAATGGCAACAACCCTGCTGCTCTCTCGGCAACTCTCTTCATTTCTCTCTCAACTTTTATTAGTTGGGAGAGTTTTGTTTTGTGAGTTGCCCGTTCCAGCCGCCGAGCATCTTCCCGATTTCTTCGATTTGTACCGACAGTGCGATGTACTTCTTGTCATCGAGCGACTTCGTTTCCCAAAGCACCATCATGAGTACTTTGAGCGTATCAATTTTTCGTATAGCAATCCGTACATAGGGTTGTTTTTCAATACGAGCGAGAAAACTTGCCACGGCGATTGACTCCATTATTTCTATGAACAGCGTATCAATGCGTACTCCGAGTGAGTGGCGGTGTGTCTTGGGGAGTTCGTGATAATATCCATACCAATGAATATAGACAGTTTTCAGCTTTTGAAGCACGGGCAAAATTGTCGGGGGGGGGTGATGGTCATTGTATTGCTCGGACTCGGTTTATTCATAGCTACGAGCATATCATTTCTCTCGAAAACCTCCTCCTTGCGTGGCAAGAGTTTGTGTCGGGTAAAAAATCAAGAAAAGATGTTTTGCTATTTGAAAGAAATCTGATGGGCAACGTCATCGCTCTGCACCGCACGCTTGTAGCGAAAACATACCGACACTCATCGTACGAAGCGTTCAACATTTCTGACCCGAAACCGCGAAACATTCACAAGGCGTCCGTTGCGGACCGATTGTTGCACCACGCACTGTATCGTCAGCTCTATCCATTTTTTGACCACACATTTATTGCTGACTCATTTTCTTGCAGACAAAACAAAGGCACCCACAAGGCAATGCAGCGGTTTCGTACTCTGTCCTACAAGGTCTCAAAGAATGACACACGCACTGTCTGGGTTTTGAAATGCGACATACGGAAGTTCTTTGCATCGGTGGACCACGACATCCTGTTGAACATCATTAAAAGTTCTATCGCAGACAAGGACATCGTAGAACTCTTGGCTGAAATTGTTGGCAGTTTTCATTCAACTCAAAAAGGGAGAGGACTGCCGCTTGGCAACCTTACCTCACAACTCTTGGTCAATATCTATATGAACGAGTTTGACCAGTTCGTGAAGCATACGCTCAAAGCGAAGCACTACATCCGCTATGCCGATGATTTCGTATTCCTGTCCGATGACAAAGCGGTACTTGAGGGTATTCTCCCGAAAATATCAATTTTTCTTAAAGAAAAGTTAAAACTTTTATTACATCCAGATAAAGTTTTCATAAAGACGCTCGCCTCGGGCGTTGATTTCCTTGGATGGGTCCACTTTCCAGACCATCGTGCGGTGCGGACCGTGACCAAGCGTCGCATGTACAAGCGTATCGCGGAGATGGGTGCAAAAGAGGAGACCGTGCAGTCCTATCTTGGATTATTAAGTCATGGCAATGCCAAGAAAATCACAAGCGAAGTCAAAGAGCTGGTGAAGAGTATGTCCTAATGCTATAAAAGAGAGTATGAAGGCTACACGAGAAATAATTACAGAGAGCTTTGTGCAAAAAAACGTGGTTGCGTATTTGAAGAGAAAAGGATGGAGTACTTCACTGCGAAATGCCGAACTCTGGGAACAGGGTGTAGACATCAAAGTCAGAAACGATAACTTTTCTCGCTATTGGTTGATTGAGGCAAAGGGCGACCCATCAATTATCGTAAAAAGTCCCGCTGGTAGTATGAGTAGCTGTTTCAATTCAGCCGTAGGACAAATCATTACAAGAATGCACCGCAACGGCAAGCGTGGGTACAAATACGGCTATAAATACGGTGTAGCTTTTCCAATTTCATTTAAGAAGATGGTCTTGAGAAAAATGCCATTTGATGTGATGGATAAATTGAACCTCTATATTTTTTTCGTGGACCGTGCGGGCGGTGTTGAAGAGATGAGCTGGAAGACCTTGAGAGACATAAAGAATAGTGATACGCAGTGGAGGTAGTTTTTTATCTTTTCAAGTCAGCATTGTATTCACGCATAATATGGACAAGATATTGACACTCCACAGCAAATCTGTTCCAAAATTGAACTCCCAAGTCCACCGTAGAAGACTGAAGGGGCAGAAATGCCTCTTTTGTCTTGAAAACACCTGCTGTTTGTACGGTTCCATAATCCTTTCCATCGAACGTAATGCCTTCGGGGAATTGGAACCATTGCAACTTAAGCTTCCCCATGGACATTTTTGATACTAATGATATATTAAGCTCTAACTATGAATCTAAAAAAGGACATAACTTCAGTTATTCTAGGTATACGACATTCGAGATCTTTTCGTTTGAGAGACGAGGCTGGAAGGATTATAGACCATATTTTGTACGACGAAGAGTCGCCATTTGGAGCAGAAATGTTCCCAGAGGTTCGAGATACCAATCTTCGAGAAAGAATCTTATATAATACTGAAACAGATGAATATATTAGAATCAATACAGATGATTTAATTATAAAATTGAAAGTCGAAGGTAATTTTGATACAAAAATAAAATTCCTAAACGATAAGGTATTGCCTTATTTAAAAGAGCACATTTTTAGAAAATTTGAGCTAGTTAATATTAGCAGAATAGGTGTTATTTTTGGACATGAAGTTTCAAATATAGAAAAACTCAAAGCAGTTATACCATTAATTACAAACTCAAAAATAAATAAAGCTCAGAACATAAACTTAACATTCTCATCAAAAGAAGAGAGTAAAGAATCTCTTTATAGAAAAAATGTAAACGATTTCAAAAATTATATTTATAATTTTACTGAAATAAAAGATGGTAAGTTTGAAGCAAATTTGGATTTCCAATATTACTATGATCCAAGTTTCTACGATCTAAGAGACTGCGATACAGAAGCTTTTATAAAAGATGCTATTTCATACTTAGATAATAAGTATTATCCTTGGATTTTTAACGAAAATGAAAAATAGTAGATACATTAGATCTGAACATGTAGGAAAAACTCCTTATGAGAAAAATGCATATAAGCGTTTTTTATTAAAATCTTCAGGTTTAGAAACAACTGAAAAGAAATTTAATACTGTTGATACAACTGATTCTTCAAATTTTGAGGAGGAAAAAAAGCCTCAAAAAAGTAGAAAGACAAAGAAACCTTTTCGTTTGAGACTAAGAGATGCATTTGGTTTTGAAAATCTGTTAAGTAATATTTTTGTTAGCCTTATTGTGGCGGCAATCGCAGCTTTAGTTTGGATGGGCTATTTAGTCTATTCTCATGGGGATAAAATTGAAGTCTTGGAAGTAAAACAAAAAGAAACTACTACAATTCTTTCAGGTATGAGTGATAAGGTAAACGACATAGGTAATAATATAAACATTCTAAAAGATAAAATACCTTTTCTCCTGGAAGTGTTTAGAAGCAAAGTTCAGTAACTGATGACATTGACATATTAAATATGCAATGTAGTATAAAGTCGATATAAAATTGTTCACTTACAAAAAAATAAAAACATGGAGAAAAAGACACGTTTCGCCAATCAATCCAACAGGATGTCCGATTTAGAAATCGGTACATCGGATGAACAAGGAATTATTTCCAAAGCAAAATCGCTTATCGAAGAAGGTAAAAACACGGAAGCATTTATAGTTTTGTGTTATCACCGTGATTTAATGGGGGCTGAGCGCTTATCCCTCATTGAAGATTTAACAGGATGCAAGATAAATACAAAAAGGGCTAAAGAAATTCATGCTTATAAAGAAAGTGATTTCTTCAATAAAATTGAAAATGAACCCTATTTCTTTTCCACCTATGAAGATATGATCACTCTATATGTATTAGACAAAGGTGTGGAATCAACAATTGTATTCCTTCTTGCTCATAAAAGAATGTGGCCCATTAATGACCAGCAACTGCAATTTGTTGAAAAAGTAATTGCGGTTAAAGCTCGCAAAAGTAGCTGGCAGTGGGTAGCATGGGATGCAATGTATCGTTTTTGTTTAAGAACCAAAGATGAAAAGAGAACCGATTGTCTTGTTGCCCTTACATCAAAACTCCTTGAATACGGGTGCAGAAACCTTTTACTCTCATTTTACTGGTACTACTTGTACCTAGGAGAAAGAGAAATAGCTGAAATTATATTTTCAACCTGTTTTTCTTCTTTAGAAAATGAGGGTCAAAAGGATATATTTCAAATACCGTTTGTTCGGGAAGATGTTGCCTGGGCTGTTGATACAGCTGAGACATTCGAGAAGCGGTATAAAAAAATTATAGCCAATGATGTACAGAGGTTAGTAGAGAGAGGCTCTTTAACAACTTTTGTACCAATGTGCTTGTATTGCCAAGGGAAAAATAATTCTCAGACAGAATCTCTCATTTTGTGGTGGTTAGTACAAAAGGTTAATTCAAAAGTCCTATTCAATAGAATGGCCGCGATTAGTGGTTTTGAAGTTCCTCCAAATCTTGAAATTATGCTGTTTAAAGACAGACCGATCTGGTTGGCAAAAAGGCTTGAGGATTGTAGAAAGGCGCTTACGATAGATTATCGGCATCCTGCCCTTATCAAGTCCTGTAAAGAGGCATATACGATTAAACCCTTCGACCGTGATGTACTTTATGGCTTATTCAAGCAAGGATCTTTTTCTTCCGATACTGAGATAGAAGCAATGATTAAACACAGTGTTGCAAAAACAACATCTGCTAACGTCCTTTCCAGTCTCCTTTGTCGTGCGATGAAAACTAAAAATGAATACGCTGTTAAGGTTGTGCTAGAAAGGATACTTTTTCTAGAGTATCACGACACCATTCTTCGGGCAGTTGAAAAGATTCAAAAGGATTTAGTAGCCCTACAGACAAAGGAATGTGAATTGACAGTAAGATCACTCGAGTTCTATTCAGAATTTGTACCTACAGAGGAAAAGGATTTGAATCGGCTTAGTCTCTTACAGAAAAAACTTAACCTACTTGGAACTTTTAAAACAGCGACAACTGAGGTTGAAAAATTAAGAATCGCAGAAGAGAGAAAGGCCGCAAAACTGCTTCACTATGGGGAATACAAATCTTTATGTGAATGGTTAGATCAGGGCAATATAAAATCTCTTGCGATATTAGCAGCAATGCTTCGGTCAGCTATTTCCATCGGGAGCACTAAACATGTTCTTCTTGCTTATAGGAAGCTTTCCGAAATGGATAGTGCGGCCGCTAGTTTTTACAACGTAGAGGTTGAACCATTTTTCCTAAAACAAAGAATCACGAAGTCCAAGACCGCAAATACAGGATTGATTTCTGGTGTATGGGCAAAGCCTGCCATACTTGAAAATCCAGTAAACAACTTAGGACGTCGAATTACCAACTTTGGTAAATAGTAATTAGAAGAAGTTCTTTATACAGCCCCCTCATTCTTGAAGGGGCTTTTTAATATCTAGACACTAAAGACAGTACCGACAGTAATTTAGACACTTTTCTCATAATCTCCTTTTAGTACCCAAGCCAGATACTCCAATTCCTTAGCTATCTGGTTTACAAAAACCATACTGGAGTCCACACGAAACTTGGTGCCATTTCTACTAGTGCGCTATACTAGTACTTATATGAAAGCATTTTTCGCACTTATAGTTGTAGGACTTATTATTGTTGCATGGTGTCCATGGTTTGAGCCTGCAGATGCTCGTCAGCTGATCTACAACAAAGTGTACGAAAGTCAGTCCACACTCCAAGAAGGCTGCAACCTTTCGATCGATGACCTGAGTTTTACCAAAGTTGCATTTGGGTATCGCCAAACTGTCGCTTATAACTGTACCTTCAACACCGACTTCATCACCGAAGGTGAAAATACTGTGATCGTGACATTTTTCAAAGAAGTGCTCAATGTCCCACACCCGATCGTCAAATAATGCGCACGTGAAATCATTTGCAGATAAGGTGCGTGATGTTGTGCGTCAGATCCCAAAAGGCAAGACGATGACCTATGCAGAAGTTGCAAAGAAAGCTGGGAATGCTAACGCTGCTCGTGCTGTGGGGACAGTGATGAAAGGTAACTACGATCCAACTGTGCCGTGTCACCGCGTGGTTCGTTCTGATGGAAGCGTCGGAGAGTACAACCGCGGCGGTCCTCGTGCAAAGCGTGCATTGCTTGCACAAGAAGTAATAGCAAAAGTGTAGTATACTGGTATATATGAAAAACCTACACCCACTTGTACAGCTCGGTATGATTCTTGGCGGCAGCTTCCTCGTCGCAGTACTCATTTCTATGGGTACGATATCTCGCTTGCGATCTGATGTTGTTTCAGTAACTGGCTCAGCAAAGATGGAAGTAACCTCAGATCAGGGGAAGTGGACAACACAAGTCACCCGCACTGTATATGAGAGCGATCTCAAGAGTGGATACGCCCAGATCGCCCAAGATGCGACCAAGGCTCGAGCATTTTTTACCGCACAAGGTATTATTGATACCGAACTTTCTGCGACCCCAGTGTCCATGTTTGAAGTCTATAGTCAGGACTCTGGTGCACCAAAACGCTACACACTTTCCCAGACATTTACCGTCCAGTCTACTGATGTAGCAAAACTCACCAAAGCTTCAAATAATCTCTCGGGTATCATTAATCAGGGTGTTATCTTTTCAAGTCTTTCGCTTGAATACTACTACTCCAAGCTTCCTGAGGCTCGTATCCAGCTACTCTCGAGTGCTATCGACGATGCGAAGGCGCGCGCAACCGAGCTTGCAAAAAACTCTGGTAGCAAAGTCGGCTCACTCAAGAGTGCAACCAGTGGCGTAGTCCAAGTACAGTCTCGCAACTCTACCGATGTCTCTGACTATGGTAGCTACGACACGTCTCAGATCGAAAAACAGATCACGGTCACAGTCAAGGCAACCTTCTCACTTCGCTAATATATGAAGAACCTCTGTGCAGTACTAGTGCTCTGGAGTGTGCTCGTGATCGGTGTGCATGCCGCACCAACGACGACTACCAAGGCTGCTGTAGAGACAAAAGTAGAAACTAGTGCAGAGACTACTACGCCCGAGCAAAATGACGCAGTAGTGCAAGTCAAAACTCTGATGAATAAGGTGATCACATATCTCGAGAGCTTCCGTATGCGACAGCTTGCGTACTTCACTGAACTCAAAGAAAAGCACAAAGACGTTATTGCTGAGACTACGATCAAAGATATCACCACAATTATGGCGCCTGATGTATCATCTTCTACAACAGAGGAGGCTGACGTATCAGCCGAGGAGTCCAATGAGCAGACAATCGAATACCTCAGATATGGGTATGCGTGGGCAGGAGAAGGATTTTTCTCTCATAGAGCACTCTACTATGTAGTAATCATTCTATGTACACTGTTTATAGTGCGATTTATTTTTTCACGATTTTCCAGGTAGTGCCTATGGTACAATCCCAGGTATGATACGGACTATTGTGTCGATAGGAGGGTTATTGGTCGCCGTACTGTGGTTGCCAGTATGGGTACAAATTGCGCTTTTTATACTCGCGATACTAGTGTTTCCATATCGACTTTTGTTCTTGCTACCCGCAATCGTAGCTGATGTGGTATACGCTCCGAGTACAGATTTTGCGCTTGGGCATTTCATCATGACAGGTATAGTTGGCGGTATGCTTGCGACTTGGTACGTGGTCGTACACGAGACCCGTTTGGGTGAGTCGGCTCATCATCTCTATGCTGCGATCAAGAAATAACAAACGAAAAATCATTGAGCTCAACCCTGACGACATCTTGCTCGACGTCCGCAATTTGCCGGCATTTGATCGACAGCAGTTTGAAGGGCGACTCGAAAAACCAATAGCACGCGGTACGCTGCGCACGCTCTTTGTGGTTATGGTTTCGATCGCAATTCTTTTTGTAGGACGACTAGGATATTTGCAGATCATACAAGAAAAATATTACGCGCTTAAAAGTGAACAAAACAGTCTCGATCATACGCCGATTATTGCGGATCGAGGAGTGATCTATGATCGCAATGGTAATGAGCTCGCCTGGAACAGTTTGCCATCTGAGAATGGTCCAACGCTGCGTTCATATATATCGACCCCCGGCTTTGCCAACATACTCGGCTACGTCTCGTATCCAACCAAAGATAGGTCAGGTAAATACTGGCAAGCACAAACAGTGGGCAAGGATGGTATAGAACAACAGTTCGATACTCTACTAGCTGGTATAAATGGTACAACACTGATTGAAACTGATGTTACTGGAGCTATCACTTCAGAAAATACTATCGATACCCCTACTCAAGGTGCAAATCTCACACTTACGATTGATACTCGTGTCCAAGAAACGTTGGCTCGAGGTATACGTGATCTTGCAGAGCAATCAGGCTATATTGGAGGTGCTGGTGCAGTCATGGATATTGCGACCGGAGAGCTCCTCGCATTTACTACATACCCTGAGTACAACCAACAAATCATCGCCGATGGTTCTGATCGTGCCACGATCAACGGCTACATCCAAAGCTCGACACGACCATTTCTCAACCGTATGACCGAGGGTGTGTATACGCCTGGATCTATAGTCAAACCATTTCTCGCACTCGCAGCGCTGCACGAAGGTGTGATCACTCCAGAAAAAGTAATCTATACGACCGGAGAGCTCAAGGTGCCCAACCCATACAACCCGACCAACTTCACTATTTTCAAAGACAATGCAGACCATGGTGCAGTCGACATGCGCAAAGCATTACAATTTTCTTCAAACGTATATTTTTATCAAATTGGAGGAGGGTTTGGGGACCAGCGCGGTATCGGTATTGCCAACATAGAAAAGTATATGAAGCTCTTTGGAATCGGATCAAAGACAGGAATCAATGCTTCGGGTGAAATAGACGGTACGATTCCGAGTATTGCATGGAAAGAGAAACGGTTTCCTGGAGATCCATGGCGTATCGGGGATACGTACAACACATCGATCGGGCAGTATGGCTTCCAGGTCACTCCAATACAAATGCTACGCGCAGTTGCAGGAATTGCGGCGCGCGGTACACTCGTGACCCCAACGATCATTCCCACAGAGCGCGCAATCGGTACGAGTACACTTCCATTTACATACAATGAGTACACTCCCGTGATCGAGGGTATGCGTCAAGTCGTTACCGATGGTACCACGCAGTCACTCAACAACCCGAGCGTGCGTGTCGCCGCAAAGACTGGTACTGCCCAGATCAAAAACAACACCCGAGTCAACTCATGGGTGATCGGCTTTTTCCCGTATGACAACCCGCGTTATGCATTCACGGTGCTCATGGAGAACGGTCCCAAGGTCTCTGCTGGAGCGTCCCATGCGTTCAAGTCAGTGGTGGCATTGTTTGAGTCTACCCCTCAATTATTAGACCAATAGTAAACTATTGGGTTTTGACCCAATAGCACATTTGCGATATAGTAATCACTTCATGAAAGAATACGTCACCCAAGCAAATAAAGACGCACTCGAAGCAGAGCTCCACGAGCTCATGACAGTCAAGCGTCCCGAAATCATCAAAGCGATCGAATACGCCAAGTCACTGGGTGACTTGTCCGAAAACGCTGAGTATCACATCGCTCGCGAAGAACAAGGCAAACTCGAAGAGCGCATTGCGATGATCGAACACGTGCTCAAGCATGCCGAAGTCATCGAGCACGCCACCGATGGCATCATCAACGTCGGCTCTGTTGTCGTGATCCAAAAGGAAGGCGAGGCAAACACACGCACTATCACGATAGTCGGCAGCGAAGAAACCGATATGCTCTCTGGCAAGATCTCGTACAAGAGTCCGCTCGGCCAAGCTCTCTATGGCAAAGTAGCAGGAGACACTATCGCCGTCATCACTCCCAAAGGCGAAGTTAGTTACAGTGTGGTTAGTGTGAGTTAGATACTAGTATTGAAACCCCCAGGATACTGGGGGATTTTGTTATCCACACATACGATGTTTGCGCTTGTGGAAAGAAGTGGAGTATAATGGAACGAAGTGGGAAATAGTGGTAAAGTAAAGAAATCATGTTAATCGGCGAATACATCCACACAATTGATGATAAAAAACGGCTCTCATTTCCAGTGAAGTTCAGAAAGGAAATGGGCAAAAGTGTGGTAGTAACCCCAGGGCTCGACAAGTGTCTGTTTGTATTTACAACCAAAGAGTGGGCACGTATCACGAGCAAACTCGCAGAGAGCTCAATGCTCCAAGCTGATACCCGTAGCTTCAACCGCTACCTCCTCGGAGGTGCAACCGAAGTCTCGGTCGATCAAAATGGACGCATACTTATCCCGGATTTCTTGCGGGATAGGGCAGGACTCAGTGGCAAGATAGCAGTGGTCGGTGTCCATACACGTGTCGAACTCTGGGACGAAGACACCTGGAAAACATACAAGCGCACCGTAGAGACTCGTGCAGACGAGCTCGCAGAGAGACTCGGTGGGATCGGAGTGCTCTAGTATGCAGACACACCATATCTCGGTTCTTTTAGAAGAAAGCATAGAAGGTCTCGCGCTGTCGGATAGTGATCGAGTAGTCGATGGCACGTTTGGTGGTGGAGGACACTCTACTGCCATGCTCGAGCGATACCCTGGTATCACGCTTGTATGTGTCGACCTCGACGAAGCAGCACAAGTGCGCTTCACAGAAAGCATTGGATCGAGGGCAACCTTTGTCCATGCCAACTTCAAAGATGTAGACACTATCCTCGCGCAGGCAGGACTGTCGCAGGTAGACAAGGTGTTGCTCGATTTGGGGACGAGCACATTTCAGTTGCTCGGTGACACGAGAGGATTTTCATTTATGTCTGACACACCGCTTACCATGACGTTTTCAGTGGCTGGATCGCACACTGGATTTACAGCATGGGACATTGTCAACGAATGGGGTGAAGAATCCATTGCCGACATTATCTATGCGTATGGTGAGGATAGAGGCTCTCGTAAAATAGCCAAAGCCATAGTCGACGCCCGTGCGCAGGGACCTATCACTACATCTGCACAACTTGCCAACATCATTCTCGCCCGTGTCCCACGACGCGGCAAGATTCACCCTGCTACCAAGACCTTCCAAGCATTGCGTATCGCGGTCAACGATGAACTCGCCGTCATCCAGACCGCACTTGCCTCATGGTGGGATGCGCTGGCACCAGGGGGTCGTATCGCCGTTATCACTTTTCATAGTCTCGAAGATCGTATCGTAAAACACTGGATGAAATCGCATGAACGCGTTATCACAAAAAAACCTATTGTTCCTAGTACTCTCGAATTATCAACCAACCCTCGATCGCGTAGCGCCAAACTTCGCATTATAGAAAAACCTACTTTCGCATGAACACTACACTCCGACATACTCATACCGCAGCACTCGATATCAACAAAACGTTGAGATCGATCACACTCTACACCTGGATCGCCGCTGGCGTACTCTTTGTCGGGTATGTGTATTTCGTCGGAGCAATCACATTTTCTGTCGTTAAAGAAAAAGAACTCCAACAAGAAACTCGTGCACTCATTTCATCGATGGGCACAGAGGAGCTCGAGTTTCTCTCCGCACAAAAAGTACTAACTGAAAGTTATGCTCGAGAAAAAGGGTTTGTCGAGCCTACATCAATATCATTTGCACCATCACAGCGTGCCTTTGCTTGGAATGTCGGACGCTAATACGATACATCGCTCACGGATACGATTTTTGATCGGCACTGTCGTCTTTGTTGGAGCAATCGTGATTATGCGTCTTTTTTCGTTACAAATCGTCAATACGACGATGTATAAAGAAAAAGCACAACGCAACTACGTCACTCCGACCAATGCAAGCTTTGATCGAGGCAACATTTACATGACGACCAAAGACCAGACGACAGTAGCAGCAGCGACTGTTGTTAGCGGATTTAAGCTTGCGATCAACCCAAGCCTTGTTACAGATCCTGAGCGTACCTATGAATCCATCAATGCAATTGTACCTATAGAACGCGATGCATTTCTAGCCAAAGCTGCCAAGAAAAATGATCCGTACGAAGAAATAGAAAACCGTATCAAAGAAGATGATGCAGCGCTCTTGACTGAGTTGGGATTGCCGGGAGTGTCATTGCATCGAGAAAAATGGCGCTTTTATCCTGGGAATGACCTCGCATCCAAGCTTATTGGATTTGTCTCGTACAAAAAGGATACACTCTCAGGTAGCTACGGTCTCGAAGAATACTACAACGAGATACTTTCTCGTACCGGCACCAAATTTTATACCAACTTTTTTGCTGAAATATTTGCAAATGTAAAATCAGGCGTATTTAAAAATACTGCTGCAACTGGAGATATTGTCACCTCGATCGAGCCGACGGTGCAGTCACAACTCGAACAGACGGTCAACACGATCCAGAACAAGTGGGGCAGTGAAATGGTCGGTGGGGTAGTTATGGATCCACACACGGGCAGAATCGTGGCAATGGCAGGGGCACCCGGCTTTGACCTCAACGCGTACGGATCAGTGAAAAATCCGAGTTTGTATACAAACCCTGTCGTGCAAGGTCGCTATGAAATGGGATCCATCGTCAAACCGCTTGTGATGGCTGCAGCGATCGATGTAGGCGCAGTTACACCTACAACCTCATACAACGACACAGGTTCGGTCACGATCGATGGCAAGACACTCAACAACTTCGACAAAAAAGGTCGTGGTCAAGGTGTGACCATGCAGCAGGTGCTCAGTGAGTCACTCAACACGGGTATGATATTTGCCGAGCAAAAAATGGGGAGAAATGCATTTCGGGAATATCTCGTCGATCGCTATCAGCTTGGAGACAAGACAGGGGTGGATCTGCCTGGAGAGGTCAACGGCGCAGTAGGAAGTCTCAAAGACAACAACGACATCAACTTCGCAGCAGCATCGTTTGGGCAAGGTATCGCGACCAGTCCGATCAACATCGTGCGCGGATTTGCAGTACTGGCCAACGGTGGGGTGCTCGTCACTCCACACGTCGCGACCTCGGTCATAGAGCAAAGCGGGTACGAACGCACCATAGAACCCGAACAATCAACCAAACAACTACTCAAACCTGAGACGCTCACCACAATCAAGGCTATGTTGATACGTGTCGTTGACGATGGCTACGACCGAGGACTACCACATTACAGTGTCGCCGCAAAGACGGGGACCGCACAGATCGCACGCCCTGATGGTACTGGATACTATACTGATCGCAACTTGCACTCGATCATCGGATTTTTCCCGGCATCACAGCCACGCTACGTGCTCTACCTTTTCAATGTGTACCCCAAAGAAGCTCTCTTTGCTATACAAACACTGGGTGATCCATTCTTTGATATGGTACAATTCCTTGGTAACTATTACGAAATACCACCCGACCGCTAACATCTATGACTACATTCACCTTTTCGATCAAAGCAGCGCTCCGCACTTGTTGGGGCCTATTTAGAGAGCGACCATGGTTCTACATGGGCATGACGCTCATACTCATTGTGCTCAGTGCTCCCGGAGAGCTTGGCGACCAACACGTACTCTTGCAAATATTTGCGATGATCTTGTCGCTTATCTTTTCGTACATATGGCTCTCGGTGTCGCTCGCTGCGGTGGATGCCAAGCATGACCTGCTGTCGTTTCGTGCACTCGGCAAGCACTTGCCCACACTGCGGCAGTTCATCCTCCTCGTCGAGGTGGCGATCCTGACCGCACTGATGGTGCTTGGTGGATTTATCCTTCTCATCATTCCTGGTATTTATTTCATGACACGCTTGGCGTTCTCACAGCTCTCACTCATCGACAACAAAGGCCGCGCAATCGCTGCAATCAAGGACTCATGGAGACTCGTCACCCGAGATGTGTTTTGGACGGTACTGTTGACCATATTGGTCGTGGTGTGTTTGGCGATAGTGGGGATGCTACTGTTTGGTATTGGTATCATCGTCACATACCCAGTTGCGACACTTCTCCTCGCATACCTCTACCGTACACTCACACGTCGTGACGGAGGCGCGATCACTATCGAGCCGATAGCCGAGACTCCCATCGAAGCCAAACAAGCAGATATCGTATAAAAAAGAAACCGCCGAAAGGCGGTTTTACTTACAGTTGTTCACGAACATTCATCAGGATGTCTGCATATGTTTGTTCGTCGCATACTTCGTCGATCTCCAATCGTTGAAGTGTCGGTTCGGTTTGGTTTGTTAGCCACTTTGGTTTTGTAGCGAGAAATCGTTTTTTAAGTTCTGGGTGTTTGAGAAACTTTTGCATCGTAAGCTCAGTCATTTTGCCAATGATGTACTCTTTGGTCCAGTGTGAGGGGGCAGGGATACTTCGTTCTATTTCTTTGAGATTCATAGCAGTCATTGCGTTGCGAATCTTTGCTTTTATACGGTGATTTTTAGTTTTGTGAGCAACCACCGCAGCACGTACCGATGGGTACACCGTACTACCTACTTTGATTGGTGCAGCATAGTCATCACAAAGGAAAAAGTTGCCACTTCCTGAAAAAGAAAGAATAGCAGACTCTGTTTCGTATACAGGTTTTTCTATTTGATTTTCCATGAGCTTTTTTTCTTTACTGTACTTGATTTTGAGCCATTGTCAAAAGGTCGGGGAGGGGATACTTGACATATGTGTATAGTATGATATTATAGAGAAAACAAACCTTAAACCCCTTATTTGAAATTATGAAAAAAAGAATCTTTCGATTGCTTGCCCTCCATACACCCCTGGTGGCTGTAGGAAGTATGTTGACTGGATATCTCGCGTACCAGAGCCTCGATGGTCCTATTTTTGTGACCTGCATCGTATGTGTTTTTACAGCAATGATTATTGATATTGCAATCACTGCGAAAAAGGAACGAATGGTTACTGCATTTGTACTTGCTGATATGTCAGAGCACAAAAGACAGTCGGTACAACTGCGCGACGAACTGCACAAGTATGCCAAAAGACAAAAGTTCATGTTTGCTGATGTAAAAATGCTTGAGCAAAAAATCGAACGATTGATCGATCAACCCAAGCCTGGCGTACTGCATACTTTGAACCCCAAAGAAAAAAAGCCGTTGCAACCTACCTATGCAGAAGCAATGTAATACATTGTTTCTATCATTTAAAACCCCCTTATACAGGGGGTTTTGTTTTATCTAGTCAGTAGAACGTGTTATTTGACATTAGTGCAAAAAGCACTATAGTTCTATGAAAATTAAACTATGCAGAAAAACAGTTACTCCCCATTGATTGAATTTCATGGGTATGTTCATTCCGAATTTATGAAATTGAAAGATCAACTATCGGAGAAGCTCGAAAAGATTCTTTCTCCAGATGATTACAAAAATCTTACTTTTTCTGAAATCACCGCAAAGGTTGTGGGTACACAAAAAGATGATCGACCATTTCTTCGTCTTTTTAGTAGTGAATACGTTATTGTTCACAAAGTACATGAGATTTTGAAAAATATGGACTGGGAGGGAGAAATAGAGTTCATTAAAATTAGTAATTATTACGATCTCAGAAAAAAGAAACCCTAAATCATGAAACCCCCGTTCACAAAACGGGGGTTTGTTGTGTAATTGACAAAAAAGCCTTATAAGATAGTATTATTTAAAAATTCACAGTAAACTATTGTTCTTATGACAGAAATTACAACAAACCCCGACATGTTAATGAAAAAACACTACAGTGAAGTAGTGAAAATGCAGTTAGAAAACGTAGTAACACCACATGGCTGGACACTACAAAAAGCAATTCAATCTGGTATTGATAATCCAGATTCGAGTATTGGCATCTACGCAGGTGATCCTGAGTCCTATACCATGCTTTCGCCACTTCTTGATCCAATTATCAAGGAATACCACCATTATGATATGAGCGGTCACAAAAGTGATTTTTCGCTCACTGGGCTTCCTGTTGAAAATTTGGATCCTGAGGGTAATTATGTGGTATCCACCCGTATCCGTGTTGGTCGCAATTTTGCGAAGTACGCATTTCCTTCAGCTATTTCCAGCGAAGATCGAGCTGCTATGGAGTCTGAAATTATTGAAGCATTAAAACAGCTTCCCGGAGCATTGAAGGGTGAATATTTCCCCCTTGATGGCATGAGTGAAGAAGTTCGTGCAAAAATGGTGGAAGATCACTTCTTGTTCAAACAGGGTGACCGTTTCTTGGAAAGTGCAGGTGTAAACCGTGACTGGCCAAAGAACCGCGGCATTTTCTTTTCTGATGACAAGAAATTCCTTGTATGGGTTTCAGAAGAAGATAGTATGCGCATCATTAGCATGCAGCCAGGAGCTGACATTGCCGAAGTCTTTACACGGCTCGCAACTGCGCTCAACTTCATCAATGAAAAGATTAACTTCGCATTTGATGATGTTCGTGGCTACCACACAACTTGCCCAACCAATCTTGGAACAGCAATGCGCGCGTCTGTGCATATCAGAATTCCTAAGCTTTCTGCTTCGGGTAACTTCAATGAAGTATGCAAAGATTTAGGACTTTCGATCCGTGGAGTACACGGAGAGCATTCTGAGTCTTCAGATGGTATTTACGACATTTCCAACAAACGTCGTTTAGGGGTAACTGAACGTGAGATTTATGAGCAACTTTATAATGGAGTTAAAAAGCTCATCGAACTTGAAAAATCGTTGTAATCAAAACAAGTAAAAACGAGAAACCGCTCTTGGAAAAGGGTGGTTTTTTATTACAAAGTTCCGAACATGTATTCGGGTGTCTTAAAATAACTTGATAAATAAGTATTTAAAATCTGTGACCCTACCGGGAATCGAACCCGGCTTTAAAGCTTGAGAAGCTTTCGTCCTAACCGATAGACGATAGGGCCAGTGTGTGGCGACATGTGTAAGTGCTTGCATACTATATCCGAGAGAGGTGTATAATTCAAGGGTATGAAAAAACGATATTTGGTACTAGTACTGATCATAGGCTTCGCAGCCGTATTTTGGGCACTGTTGCGAGATGCGAGTGCACCAGTGGTGATACAGCCATTACCACAGCCTACCCTTGCTCCCGAAGCACCTCCTGCACAAAAGGGTGACATGATCATCCTCGAGACTCCGCGTCCACAGGCGACCGTAGGGTCTCCGATAGCGATCCGGGGCAAGGCTCGCGGCAACTGGTTCTTTGAGGGATCATTTCCTATTATTCTTACAAACTGGGATGGACTTATCATTGCCGAAGGTTATGCGACCGCGCAAGGGGAATGGATGACGACTGAGTACGTACCGTTTACCGCGAGCATCGAGTACACACTGCCAGCCGAGACACCGTATCGTCGCGGGTTCTTGATATTGAAAAAGAACAATGCAAGCGGTGAGCCACAGTTTGACGACGCACTCGAAGTACAAATCACTCTTTAACGCTTTATGGAAACAACACACAAACTATCAGTAGGCAGCATACTTATTACCATCATTGGTATAGCATTTATTGTGTGGCTGGTCATGGTGGGCAAAAACCACACACCAGATCCAGCAGCAGTACCACCATCAAGTGATCAAGTGATCAGTTGGCCATCTCTTGAGGTGCGCAAAGAAGTACTCCGTCAGGATAATCAGTACTATGCAATAGAAGCCGAGTACCCTGTGACTCGTGATGCACGCACGAGCGATATGCTCAAGTCGTTTGTCGAAGGACAGATCGCACAGTTCATAGAAGACACATCGTGGGTGATGGATCCATCGATCGATAGTAGTTCGCGTGGCGTGCTGTCGCTCGATATTACCTACCAAGAAACGATAGCGACTCGAGCCAACACATACGTGTTTACGATCGCGTCATACACCGGAGGTGCACATGGCCTGCAGGCGACTCGCACGTACGCATTTAATGAAAAAGGGGAAGTGATCACACTCGAGAAACTCTTTACCAACGGCGCCAAAGGGCTCGAAACTGTTGCAACATTTGTGGAGCGAGAACTAGTCAAGAAAAATGTCAGTGACGCATCATGGATCACCGAAGGTACTCGACCGATCATCGACAACTATCAAAACTTCGTTATTATCGACAACGGCGTAACCTTTATATTTGATCCGTATCAAGTAGCGCCATACTCAGCAGGTACACAGAGCATACTCGTGCCGACCTCAGCGTTTAAGTCTATTGCAAATCCGGAATTGTTTAGTAAGTAAAAATAAAAGAGCTTTTGGAGTGTTACGCAGGACGACTGGTCCGAGTATCAGCGAATTTTCAGCAGAAAATTACGCGACTCCAAAAGCTCTTTTATTTTTTTACTATACCCTTATTCTATCGTTCGCTCTACCTCACTTTCTCCGAGGATCAGTGGCTCGAGTGCTGCCTCGGTACCGGCGATGCGCATAACGTCCTTGTCTACCTTTTTGAGCTCTTTGGAAGCACTGTTGTAGTGATTTACCACTGTTTTGAGTGTAGTGCCGAGCTTGTTGTGGTATTCCTCATAGCTTGCCAAGTGTCGGCCGAGCTCGTCGACACGCTTGCGGATTTCTTTGGCGCTTTCTTCGATTTGCATTGCCTTTAGTCCCTGAAGTACGGTTTGCAGGTACGCAAGGAATGATGTGGGCGAGACGATGATCACGCGGTATTTGGACGCCGCACGTTGGATCAAGTTCTCAGCTTCTTCGCCTGCACCGACCGTACCAACGAGCAGATCATAATAAATTGCTTCGTGTGGAATGAACATAAATGCGAAGTCCATCGTGTTGTTCTCGGGTTGAATGTATTTGGATGTCTCGGCGATACGGTTCTTGAGATCATTTTCAAATATTTTTGCGAGATCCCGTTTGCGGGCGGGTTCTTTTTCCTCGGTCATGCGGTTGTAGTTCTCGAGCGAGAACTTGGAGTCGACAGGGATCACCTTGTCTTTGACAAAGACCGCTGCATCGACGATCGTGCCATCGGGGAAGCTGTACTGCATAGAGTATCCAGACGGCGGCAAAATGTTTTTGAGCAATGTTTCGAGATAGTACTCACCGAGCACGCCGCGTTGTTTTGGATTTTTCAATATGTCTTGGAGCTGTGCAAGTCCTTCGGCAAAACCGAGCACCTGTTTGTTGCCCTCATCGAGTCGGGTGAGACGCTCAGTGATGTCGGAAATGATGCGCGCGCTCTGTGTACTCTGGTCACGCATACTCTCGCGCATCGACTGTTCGCTCTGTGAGAGCTTGTGATCCACTACCTTTTGCAAGTCGGCGACTTGCTGCATGAGAAGGGAGAATCCAGTGTTATCGGGAGCAGGTGCCGCAGACTTGCGGGTCAGTAGGTATACGACGAGGCCTCCGATAGCAACCCCAATAATGATCAATATGATTTGCATACCACGATTGTACCATGCGCAAAAAAGCCGGACTGGTGAGGTCCGGCTGGTACTTAACTGATCTCAAAATGATTCACCATAAATTGGATTACGTCATCTTTGAGAATGGGGTCTTTTTTGAAATGTTCTGCTACAAGCTTTTCAGCTTGCCAGAGCATTGTTCCGAAATGCTTTCGTACGTCATCTTGTCCAAATAAAACAGTTTTCATTTCTTTGGACATGTACTCAATAGGGACACCTAATGCACGTACAACGAAGTCCTTTTTGTGGGGTAGAGTTAGTACTTCTAGTTTTAGTCCACGCAAATCTTTTGGTGTAAAAGGATTTAAAAAAGTGAACCGGATACCTTCAGGAGGGAGATCATTTCTTTCGCTGATAATGTTTTCACAAAGGAAGTACATATCAATCAGATTTCCAACCGCATGAATGTTGTTGTTTTTGTAGCTGTTTAGGATGTGTCCTACTTCAGTGGTACCAGTGATAAGGGTGCCATTATCACAGTCGCGATTATTTTTGAGATGAAATCTCACAAGAACTTTTGGCATAATGTAAATTGTTTTTCAGCATTTTACACTATTTTTTAACAAAGTCAATTTACTTCACAAACTTCTGGAGCGTATAGATCCAGTCCTCTTCACCTGCAGGGTTTTTCATTTTCTCAGATAGAAGCCATGACAGATACCCAGGATCGACATGTGCGACGTCCTCGACGCGCATACCTTTATGCTTGCCAAAGGTGAACTCTCGCATAAACATCGGCTCGCTACTGATACGCATCATTTCTGTGAGTGCTTCTGCTTCTGTCTTACCACTTTTTACTAAACGAGCGAGGAGGTAGTCAAAGAGTCCTTCGAGCACGAGTACGTCGGCAAATGCGTCGTGTGCAGGGACATCGAGCTCCATGTCGAGCGCGTAGCGTAGGTACTGGAGCTTGTGCTGGGCAAACTCGCCATGCCCATCGAGTGCATGGATAGTTTTGTACGTACAGATGACGTTGGTCGGGTTGATGCCTTCTGGTACAAGCATCCCCACATCAAACGATGCATTGTGTGCGACCACGATAGTGTCGGGGGACTCAAACAGTGCCTTGATCTCAGCGTAGCGTGTAGAGGACGCAAATGAAGGCTTGTCCACAACCATTTTGTTGGTGATGTGATGGACCGCACTTGCTTCATATGGGATAGAAATCGGTGGCTTGAATAGCTCATTGATCAATGGTTCCGCCACGCCGTGCTCCTTGACCGCGAGCTGACACAACCGATCGTCATGCGTGTTGCCTGTAGTTTCGGTATCGAAAAAGTAGATTTTCATAGAATGATTTTACCATAAAAACAAAAGGCTCCATCACATATTGTGAGGAGCCCAAAAGTTAGTGTTTTCTTCTAATTTTTATAATAGCAATGATAGAAACAATAGCGGAAGCGATTTGAAAATCAGCAAAAAATAATTGGTGCTTTTGATACCCAAGGTATGCTGTTACTATATGTCCAATACAATACAGTATCCATCCAGTAATAGCTTTACCATGAGTCAAATAATAGGTACCAATAGTTAGTGCTATTCCTCCAATAAATTGATATGTAGTGATTGATCCTTCAAATAAGAAATAAGTCAGACTTGCCATAACTAAGATAAGAAAAGCGATAATCATTCTTTCAACAGAATCTTTCTTTTCTTTACCAGCTAAATAGCCGTACAGCATGAGTACTATTAGTCCAATTTCAAGGATTGTGAATACATACAACTTGAGAAGATAGAGATACCACATTGCAATGAAGCACCCAATGGCACCTATTACCCAACCACTTTTTTTATCGATCAATACTAATAATTTATTGCTAAACAATAGAAGAGAAATCACTATTTCAAGGAACTGAATAAGTGACATAACTGTACGTTTAAATTTATCTACATTATATCATATATAAGATATAAGTCAAATAAAAGATTGAGGTTATTTTCTGCTATACTTTCTCTATGATTTCCACCGACATCCGTGAAAAACTCAAAGATGCTATGCGTGCCAAGGACCAGACTGCGCTCGATACCTATCGCGGGCTCATTACTGCATTTACCAACGAGCTAGTAGCTGCGGGCAAAACTCCACAAGACGAAGTCTCTGACGACATCGCGCTCTCTGTGATCAAGAAAACGATCAAGCAACGCAAAGATGCGATCGCTCAGTTTGACGGTGCAGGACGTACCGATCTCGCAGACGCAGATCGCGCGCAGCTCGCACTTCTCGAAGTCTTTATGCCAGCACAAATGAGTGAGGCTGATATCAAGGCAATCGCTGAAAAGAAAAAAGCAGAGCTCGGTGTGACCGACACGAGCAAACTCGGCATACTCGTCGGTGCAGTGATGAAAGAGTGCGCAGGCAACGCAGATGGTGTACTGGTGAAAAAGGTAGTCGAAGATCTATTTCTATAATATACTTATCCCTATGATATTACTTCGCTGGTTCATCACGACGCTCGCTGTATTTGCACTGCCATACTTTGTGGATGGGGTAGCAGTACAGTCGATCGTTACCGCACTTATCGTTTCTGCATGTCTCGTCTTTATCAACATGGTGATCAAGCCGATCGTGACCATACTCACGCTCCCGATCAACATTCTCACGCTCGGACTTTTCTCTATCGTACTCAACGGAGTATTTTTCTGGTTTGTGGCGCAGATCATTAGTGGATTTACGGTTGCATCGTTCACCGCAGCGGTAGTCGGCGCGCTCGTGATCTCGATCATCAACTGGATCGTCAGTCATTTCGTCAACGACTAACTACTATGAAAAAGCTGACACTCGTAACTCATGACGGTACATTTCACACCGACGACGTCTTTGCGTGTGCGACGCTATCGCTCGTGTTCAAAGACCAAGACATAGAGATCGTTCGATCACGCGATGAACGAGACATAGCGCGAGGAGGTATCGTGTTTGATGTCGGGGGTGTATATGACCCAGCGACAGGACGATTTGATCATCACCAAAAGGGTGGTGCAGGTGCTCGAGACAACGGTATACCGTATGCATCATTTGGACTCGTATGGAAAGAGTACGGACACATGGTCGCAGGGAGTGTAGAGAATGCAGCGTTCATCGATGAGCAGCTCGTGCAAGGTATTGATGGTGCTGACACTGGAGTGATCGATCGAGTCGCTGACAAGGGTGTCTACATGTATTCGATTATTGATACAATCACTGCATTTCGTCCGACTTGGCAAGAAGACAAAAGTTTGTTTGATGCATTTCTCGAGGCAGTATCATTTGCTCGTATGATCATCACTCGACTTGTTGCGCATGCGACTAGTTTTAAAAATGCTGAGCACTTGCTCGAACGCGCATATGATCAGGCAGCAGACAAACGCATCGTCGACATCGGGACTGAGTATCCTGGGTGGTATGAAGTGATGGCACGACATCCAGAACCCTTGTTTGTTATCTATCAACGCACCGATGGCAAGTGGAGCGTCAAGGCTGTCCGCCAAATTCCTGCAGAATTTGCAGTACGCAAATCACTTCCTGATACATGGAAAGGGCTTCGTGATCAAGAATTTGCAACAGTGACTGGTGTGCTCGACGCAGTCTTTTGCCACAACGAAGGGTTCATTGCAGTGGCTCGCACCAAAGAAGGGGCTTGGGCATTGGCGCAAAGTGCGGTAGAGTCATAGACATATGGCATTTCTCGACGAAATCACAATTCATGCAGCAGCGGGTAAGGGAGGCGACGGAGTCGTTCGTTGGAGACAGGAGAAGTTTATCCCCAAGGGTGGACCGGCAGGGGGCGACGGTGGCCGTGGTGGCAACGTATATATACGTGCAGTGCGTAGTCTACGTGTGCTCGACCTCTACAAAGGCAAGAAAGAGTACGCTGCAGAAGATGGACAAGAAGGGGGTAGTCGCTCGCTCAAGGGTGGCAACGGTGCAGATCTGTACCTCGAGTTTCCGATCGGTTCCACAATAACCAACATCGATACCGATATCAAGTACGACCTCACGCGAGAGAACGAAGAAATAGAAATACTTCACGGTGGCACTGGTGGACACGGCAACGAACACTTCAAAGCTTCTACGAACCAGACACCGACCGAATCAACGCTTGGCAAACCAGGCGAAGCAGCGCAGCTACACATCGAGGTATCGCTCATTGCAGATGTCGGACTCGTAGGCTTCCCCAACGCGGGCAAGAGCTCACTGCTCAACGCACTGACCAACGCGCAAGCCAAAGTGGGTGATTATGCATTTACGACACTCGATCCCAACCTGGGCGATCTCTACGGATACATCATTGCAGACATCCCTGGTATCATCGAAGGCGCAAGTGAAGGCAAGGGTCTGGGACACAAGTTCCTCCGACACATTTCTCGCACCAAGGTACTGCTGCACCTCGTGTCATTTGAAAATGGTATGAACATGATGAAAAGTTATGACACTATTCGTGCAGAGCTTGCCAAGTATGGCAATGGACTCGATGAAAAAGAAGAAATTATTTTGCTTACAAAAACAGACGTTGTAGATGAAGCAACGATCACCGCAATGAAACAGAAGTTTGAAGCGCTGGGTAAAAAAGTGTACGTCGTGACGCTCTTTGATGAAGGAGTAGTAAAAGGCTTTAAAGACGAGCTCGTGAAGTTTCTCCAAAAATAAATTAAACCCCGGCAATACCGGGGTAAAATTTTAAGAGCTAAAAATCATTGTAATTAATGAATTCCAAGGCGCACATTTGACAGGCGACTCATGTCATAGTTGAAATCAGTTCTCTTTTTTGTAAACAATTGTTTCGATTGTTCTACAGGGTTTTCTTCAGAAAACATTCTTCTAAACTTTGACTCAAGTGCACTCAGGAGTAATTCCTGGCACAAAGGGCCATACTTTTTAATCGGTTTTGGTGACGATTTTTTAGCCATAAAAACTAGGAGGGGTTAAAAGGTGAAAGAATGGGTTGTTGTTTCCTTTATTCTACTCTTTTTACGATTTTCGTCAATAGGGGAATAAAAAAACCGTCCTTAGATAAGGACGGTCGTTCTCGGGCAATCGCTTTACCGAGACGTAACATGCTCTTTGATGATATCGACCGCAGTCTTAAAGATGTCGGTCAATTCTTTGATCAGATCTTCTTTGGATTCGTAGCCAGCAAAAGCAGCTATTTCATCAGCAGTTTTTTCAATAATCCGTTTCTTTTTTTCTTCGAAACGAAGTATCCGATCTGCATCAGACATTTCTGCATTTGTGCCAGCCCATTCTTTTTTGTAGGTGTTTACCCACACTGTCGTCAGGGCGCCCAGCTCACTGGATTCATTGATCGAGTCAACCGGTGGCTGAATACCAAAAAAGTTTGCAAAAAGTTGCACTGTACCGTGTCCTTCAACCGCTGCTTTTATGGCGGTACTTCCCGGTGCGATGTGTTCCAGAAAAGAAGAGGCTTTGTTGCAAAATGCCTGATGACGTTCTCTTACCTTTGCTAATACGTCAGGAAGTGTATTACTTTCTGGTTGAACATCGAACACTATCGCAGCAAAGTCAATCAGTAAGCGGCGTGTGTTGAGATCGGCCTTGATGTCTTTTTTGGCAACCGATTCATCTTTTTTCGAGATTTGGGGAACAGGTTGGTGGTCAGCAACTTTTTTTGATGCATTAATTTTTTCTTGTAGCTCGATCAGTGCTTTTTTACGATCATCTTCGTTTGTTAACGCAAGATATTTTTTAATGTCACCATTGAGCTGTTCAGCGTTGGTCATTAAAAAATTGACTTCTTCGTCACTTAAGCTATTCAAAAAAGAATTACGTTCAAATCTGTCGAGACCTGAACCTTTTCCATTTGTTATAAACTCTCTGGCTTTGACATCTACATCTTTTGATAGTGGCATAGTAGTATTTTTTAAATTGTGAATATTTTTCCTTATACTACCAATATTCCACCAAATGTCAAGTAGGGAAGGGGACTGTGGTATACTGGGTGCCTATGAAGCAGTACTACCCGACGATAGGGCTCGAAATACATGCAGAGCTTGCGACCCAGAGCAAAATGTTTTGTGGGTGCAAAAATGACCCAGACGAGACTCGCCCAAATGTAAACATTTGCCCCATATGTATGGCACACCCAGGGACATTGCCAGTGGCAAACCATGACGCGATCAAAAAGGTGATCCAAGTCGGTCTCGCGCTCGGGTCAGAGATCGCAGACTTCTCAGAGTTTGACCGCAAAAACTATTTCTATCCCGACATCCCCAAGGGCTATCAGATCTCTCAGTACAAGTACCCGATCGTGTCAGGAGGGACACTAAAAGGTTTTGCGATCACACGTGTCCACCTTGAAGAAGACACTGGACTGTCCAAACATGACAGAGGAGACTTCACGCTCGTCGACTACAACCGCGCAGGGGTGCCGCTGATGGAGCTTGTCACTGAGCCAGTCATTCACTCTGCAAAGGATGCTGCAGATTTTGCAAAAGAGTTGCAGCTTCTTCTCCGTACGCTTGGTGTATCCGAAGCCAATCTCGAAAAAGGTGAAATGCGTGTTGAGCCCAACATTTCTCTCTCTGATGACCCAAACACATTTGGGACCAAGGTAGAAGTCAAAAACCTCAACTCATTTAAAAGTGTCGAAAAAGCTATCGAATACGAACTTGCACGTATGCAAGCACTCTACGAAGCAGGTCGACAAGATGAAATCGTGCAGGAGACACGTGGATGGGACGAGAACAAACAGAGCACCTTTAGTCAGCGCTCCAAAGAAAATGCGAATGACTATCGGTACTTCCCAGATCCAGATCTACCGAAAATGCAGCTCCATAGTGCATTTGATCTCGATGTAATGAAAAAAGAATTGCCGGAACTGCCGTGGCAAGCGAGAGAAAAGCTTAAAGAAAGTATTAAAAATCCAGAACTCATCGAGATATTCGTCCAAGACATAGAACGCAAAAAAATGTTTGAAGCAATCCCGACCAAGTATCCAGAACTCAAAGCAAACTACATAGTTTCGAGTGTTGTCGGGGCAGATATTGGAAAAACTGATGTTACAAACTTCGGCAAGGCGATCGATATGATTGGAGATGGTGTGGTGACGTCTACTGCGGGTAAAACCATAATTGCAACATTGATAGAGCATGGTGGAGATCCAGAAAGTATTGCAAAAGAAAAAGGATTGCTCCAGCAAAACAATGCCGATGATCTCAAGCCTATCATTGAGCAAGTCATCAAAGACAATGAAAAGATAGTTGCAGACTATAAGTTTGGAAAGGAAGCAGCGCTCCAAGGCCTAGTGGGGCAAGTGATGAAAGCTACCAAAGGCGCAGCAAACCCAGCGCTCACCTTGCAAATACTCAAAGAAATGATTTAATGCAAGTAATGCCGTTTTTGGCAGAGTTTTGGGTAAACGAGCGCATCTTTTTCTAAAGAAGCGCTTTTTTTATTTCTGCTATACTCTAGATCATGGATAAAACAATCAAAGTAGCTATCAACGGTTTCGGGCGCATTGGTCGAGCATTTCTCAAGGTCGCATGGATGCGACCCGAGATCGAGATAGTCGCAGTCAACGACCTCGGCTCCATCGAGAGCCTCGCGTACCTCCTCCGACACGACACGGTCTATCGAGACTGGGGACACGATGTACAGGTCAGTGGTACCGACCTTACGATTGACGGCAAGACTATCAAATTCATTTCCGAAAAAGACACTACGAAACTCCCATGGAAGGATCTCGGAGTAGACGTCGTCGTCGAGTCCACAGGACTCTTTACCGCATACGAAAAGGCGAAGTTCCACCTCGACCAAGGTGCAAAAAAGGTCGTGATCTCTGCACCATCCAAGGGTGATGGATCATTTCCTGGTGAGACCATACTGCTCGGTGTCAACGAAGAAAAGTTTGGCACATGCGACATCACCAGCAATGCATCGTGTACCACCAACGCCGCGTCTCCACTGATCGGTATCCTCCACGACGCACTCGGTATCGAAAAGGCGATCCTCAACACCGTCCATGGCTACACCGCATCACAGTCACTCGTCGATGGTCCGAGCAAGAAAGACTTGCGTGAAGGCCGCGCCGCTGCGCAAAACATCGTCCCGTCATCGACTGGTGCAGCCATCGCAGTGACCAAGGCGTACCCGGAGCTCACCGACAAGTTCGATGGTATCTCTATCCGCGTACCAGTACCTGCAGGCTCGATCGTCGACGTCACATTTATTAGTAAAAAGGATACAACTGCGGCAGAGGTAAACGACATCCTCACCAAGGCAGCAGCAGATCCACGATGGAAAAATATTTTTGCAGTGACCAACGAACCACTTGTGTCGAGCGACATCCTCGGCAACCGCCACGCGTCCATAGCAGATCTCGAAATGACTCGCGTCGTCGGTGGCAACCTCGTGAAAGTCATGGGATGGTACGACAATGAGATGGGGTATACGTATACGCTTGTGGATCATGTTATTAAAACAGGTAACACAATTACTCAATAATTTTTATTTTTTATGAAAACATTTTTTATTCTTATCATCATCGCAGTACTCGGCTACCTCGGATGGCAGGCGATACAGACCAAGCCTGATCCAGCGACTCCTGCAGCAACAGTAGGAGATACGACTACAGACACACCTACTGATATAGTAGCCAACCCTGCAGCTGGTGGTACCCAAGAGCAAACAGTTGTCGTTGCCAACGACCTTGTCACTATATCGTTCAAAGGTTTCGGTCCAGGTAAAGAGCATACTGGCGCATTTGGCAAGGTGACTTCTACACTCTCATACAAAGACGGCGCATTTAGTGGATCTGCGGTGATCGATGTCAACTCCCTCACGACCGACAATGAAAAGGTGACTGCACATCTCAAGACAGCAGACTTCTTTGACACGGCCAAGTATCCGACTGCAACATTTACTCCTACAAAATGGGACATGACTGACGCAGCACAAGGAAAGTTTGTCATGACTGGCGACCTCACACTCCATGGAGTAAAGAAAACTATTAGCTTCCCAGTTACCTACACAGAAGTGGTCCCTGCAGCAAATGTACGTATGGCGTATACCAAATCCTACAAGAGCACCTTCACTCTCAACCTCAAAGACTTCGGCATTAGCCAGGCATTTGCAAATGAGACGATCGAAGTGTCAATCGTAGTACCGGTTCGATAAGGTTTTGGCGAAGTCCCCAGATCGGGGACTTTTTGCTATACTAGGGTCATGATTATCCATCTCGCTACCGATCACGCAGGATACGCACACAAAGAAGCACTAAAAGAATTCTTGCTTGGGCAAGAAGGTGTGGAGGTCGTGGATCATGGTGCGACCGAGCTGATGGAAGGGGATGACTATCCAGACTATGTGCTCCCGTGTGCCCAAGCTGTAGCTACTGACCCTGATGCGATGGGTGTAATCTTTGGAGGTAGTGGGCAAGGGGAGGCAATGTGTGCCAACCGTGTATCTGGTGTGCGTTGTGCAGTCTACTACGGAGGTCCGACGGACATACTCACGCTTTCACGTGAGCACAACGGGGCAAACATGCTCTCACTCGGCGCACGGTTTATAACACCCCAAGAATCTGTGCAAGCAGTCACTCTATGGCTTGCGACAGCATTTACCAATGATGAGCGACATGTCAGAAGACTGAGTAAGTTTTAATATGAAAATCATCCCCGCTATACTACCCATGCGCTACTACGACATCAAAGATGGTGTCGAGAAAATCGTTGGTGCAGCTAACACTGTGCAGGTTGACTTCGTTGATGGACACTTTGCAACCAATCGCACGTGGTGGTTCAACAACAAAAATGAAGATGTACTTGAAGCATTCCTCACCCAAGAAGAAGGGTTGCCACATTGGGAAGAAATTGATTATGAGTTTGATCTCATGGTCAAAGATCCGCTCACACACATCGATACATTTATCGCGCTTGGTCCATCCAAGATCATTTTTCATATAGAAGGACTCGATGCAGAAAAAATGATCCCGTATCTACAGAACCTGCCGGAGATCGTGCGCTCTACCGTATCGTTTGGAATGGCGGTTGCTGTTGATACTGATCCTGCTTTGGTACAGCCCTATAGTGAATATATCAATACCGTGCAGTGTATGGGGATAGTCAATGTAGGTTTCCAGAAGCAACCATTTGATCCGCGGGTTATTGAGCAAGTGAAAAAGGCACGACAACTTTTCCCAGACAAGCATATCGCAGTCGATGGTGCAGTGTCGCTTGAGAACGCTGCAGCATTGGTACAAGCAGGTGCTGATGTGCTCGTGGTGGGCTCCGCTATCTTTCAATCAAATGATTTGCACGGTACAATACAGAAGTTCAAATCTATATGTCATCAGGCGACTTCACCATCAGAGAACTAGAGATTAAAGCAAACGATATTCGTGAGAGTATTATTTCAATGCTGGTAGAAGCGGGAAGTGGGCACACCGCAGGACCACTTGGTATGGCAGATGTGTTCACGGCACTCTACTTCGACATCATGCGACACAAACCCGAGGATCCTACATGGGCAGACCGCGACAGACTTGTACTCTCAAACGGTCATATCAATCCTGTGCTCTATGCAACAATGGCGCACGCTGGCTATTTCCCGATAGAAGAATTACAAACACTGCGCAAGTTTGGCTCACGTCTGCAAGGGCATCCACACAGAGACTTCTTGCCAATGCTTGAAAACTCTTCTGGTCCACTTGGATCAGGTCTTTCACAGGCAGTCGGCATGGCGATCGCAGATCGTATAGACTATGGCATCACCTCGAGTAAATACATATATTGTCTACTCGGAGATGGTGAGCTCAACGAAGGCAACAACTGGGAAGCAGTCATGCTCGCCGGCAAAGAAAAGCTGCGCAACCTGATCGCAATCGTCGATCGCAACAACATCCAGATCGACGGCTATACCGAAGACATCATGCCGCTCGACAGTCTCACCGAGAAATGGGAAGCATTCAACTGGCATGTCCAAGAGATAGATGGCAACAACATCGAAGCGGTGATCAATGCGGTGAACAAAGCAAAGGCAGTGTTCGAAAAGCCGTCAGTGATCATTGCGCGCACGATCCCGGGCAAAGGCGTCCGAGAGTTCGAACGCAAGTTCCAATGGCACGGCAAAGCTCCCAACAAAGAAGAAGCAAACATGGCACTAGATGAGCTACGAACATTGGGTGGGAAGATTAAGAGTGAACATACATAATGGAACTCAAACCCGGACAAATTTGGAAGCACTATAAGGGAAATGATTATAAGATCATTATTCTTGGCAAGCATTCTGAAACAGCGGAAGATATGGTTGTCTACGAACAACTACATAGTGGCAAGATTTATATTCGCCCGATGAATTTATTTTTTAATGAGATAGAATATAATGGTGAAATAGTTCTTCGCTTTACGCTCGTGTCAGAGTAGGAGTATACTAGAGATATGAAAAAGGTGGTCAAAAAACAACCAAAGACGTTAGAAGCCAAGGTTGATAATCTTTCAAGTGCCGTAAGTACTCTTTCGCGCAATGTCGACAAGCTTGCTGAGATGATGCTTAAGGGATTTGCACGCGTAGATGCTCGATTTGAAGACATCGAAAAGAGAATGGCAACGAAAGCGGATATCCTTGAACTCCACGACAAATTCATTCACCGCCGAGAATTTGACCAGCTCTCACTTCGCGTTAGTAAATTAGAAGCAAAATCGAGACGATAGTCGTGCTCAACCCTGACTTAAAACTCAACCCCAAAGTATTTGCCGACGATGTCGAGCAGGTTCCTATTCGCAATGGATTTGGCGAAGGCTTGGTACAAGCTGCGCAGATAAACAAAGACATTGTCGCACTCTGTGCCGACCTCACCGAGAGTACGAAAATGCTCGCATTTCGTGACAAGTTCTCAGAGCGATTTGTTGAAATAGGTGTCGCTGAGCAAAACCTCGCAACGGTCGCAAGTGGTATGGCAGCGATGGGCAAGTATCCATTCTTTTCTTCGTATGCGATGTTTAGCCCTGGACGCAACTGGGAACAGATCCGCACCACTATCTGTTACAACGACCGTCCTGCGGTTGTCGTCGGTTCGCACGCGGGCATCTCTGTGGGTCCAGACGGTGGCACACACCAAGCCGTCGAAGATATCGCACTCATGCGGGTAATCCCTCGGATGACTGTCATCTCGCCATGCGATGCTATCCAGGCAAAGCGGGCGACTCTCGCGCTATCTGACAAACCTCGCATCGCATACCTACGTCTCGCTCGTGAGAAAACTCCGATCATCACCACAGACGAAACTCCATTTGAAATAGGGAAAGGGCAAGTCCTCTTTCGCCCAGAAGGTATTGCACATGTGACGATCGTTGCTACAGGGGCACTTGTTGCAAACGCACTTAAAGTTGCGAAAGATTTGGAAGCAAAGCATATCAAGGCACTCGTCGTAAACATGCACACGATCAAGCCGATCGACAGCGAGCTCATACTTGCATCTGCGCGGGAAACCAAATGCGTCGTGACTGTCGAAGAGCACCAGATCGCAGGAGGGCTCGGCTCAGCTGTCGCAGAAGTGCTCGTACAACAGTATCCAGTACCAATGGAATTTGTCGGGGTCAAAGACCAGTTTGGACAGTCAGGTACGCCCAACCAACTCATCGAACACTATGGCATGGGCCGCGATGCAATCACTGCTGCGGTGATGAAAGCAATAGAACGGAAGGGTTAGTTGTTACGAATTTTATTAATTTTACTAGTAATGTCATAGGGAACATTCTGTAAGCTTGCCAATGTTTCTTTCTTTGTTTCTAGCCACTTTCGCATAGCATCGAGCTTAGCAGGTTCTTTTTCCGCAATAGTGGGATACCGTAAAATAAAATCTTCGAGTATTCGTTGGTAATTGTTTAGTTCTGCGTGCTTTTGTGCAATAGACATGCTTACACCACTTTTGTTTTGTTGAGGAATAAGCTCATCGATTTCGGAATCCAATTTCTCAATCGACGATTGAAGTTTTTCAAATTCTTCATACAAAGCATGTCTTGATTCAACACTTTTTTCTTTTTCATACAACATCTCACTCATGTGTTCTTGGGCATCATCCTTTTTTATATCTTTATTGTTGAAATATTTTCCAAAATCTTCAAGAAGCATAATTATTTTTTATTTAAAACAATGGCTGCGGAGCGTAGCTCGCAGGTGCGTCTGATAAATACTTGGTGAGCTTGGTCTCGTCGAGCAGACCTTCTTGGGCACCCACGTACTGTACGACTGACATAGAGTTGATCGGTCCCCACGTGAGTGCTTCAGAGAGTGATTTGCCTTTCAGTAGTGCCACAGAGACAGTAGAAGCAAATGCGTCACCTGCACCAGTGCGTTCGTATGGATCATGTGGATATACCGGCATAAACCATGCTTCAACACCATCAGATGCATACGCTCCGTTGATACCGTCAGTGATGCAGACTATCTTGGGGCCGAGCTTGTGCAGTGTCTTGATCAGCATTGGGATCTCGTGTTCGTCAGTGTTCAATATACGCTTTGCTTCTTCGAGATTGCAAAAGAATGCATAGGTGTGCGCATAGATATCTTTGAGCGCATCAGTACCGAGCTTGATCTGAAATGTTCCTGGTTGAAAGACTACCTTCATGTCTGGGTGTGCAGCGATATAGCCTGCGATATCTTGATGGTATTTCTCTGTATGGTCGCCGAGAGAAGAGAGGTAGAGCATTTTGGGAGCGACAGGGATACTAGGGAAGAGGAGTGGGTACGACTCATGCTTGATGAGGATCGTGCGATCGACGTCATACCAAAGCACGTAGTGATAGTTGGTCTTCATACCTTCGTGGGCGTAGACATAGTGAGTGTCGACGTTGTTTTTCTTGAGTTCAGCGATACAGTTCTCCCCATTGAGATCCTTGCCGAGGTGAGTAAGGAGCGCACTTTTGACGCCAAGTCGTGCAGCAGAGACTGCAGCATTTGCACTGTTTCCCACAGCACGGAGCTCAGTCATAGACTCGTAGGGGACCTTGTCGCCAAAACGGACACAGAGACGACAGTTGCGCTTGTCGAGGTCGCAGGTTGCTTCAGCGTCTTTGATACGAATAAATGCGTCGGTCACAATGTCGCCAATGGCGAGGAAGTCTATTTGGGTATCCATTACCCGATTATACACCATTTCAAATGTACTAGTATGCTACACTTCACCCATGAAATCCCTCCGTCAGTGCGTTGCCGAAGCTCGAGCGAACAAGGTCGCTATTGGGCATTTCAACTTTTCCAACATCGAGGGCCTCTACGCTATTGCCCGTGCTGCCAAGACCTTGCGCGTACCCGTCATTGTCGGACTTTCAGAAGGTGAACAAGAAGCAGTCGGTACTCACCAAGCAGTCGCATTGGTGAAAACTATTCGTGAACACTGGGGTATCGATATATTTCTTAATGCCGATCATCATTACAGTTTTGCAACGGTCAAAGACGCGATCGATGCAGGATTTGACGCAGTGATCTATGACGGCGCCGGCAAACCACTTGAAGAAAATATTTCTATTTCAAAACAATGTGTTGAATATGCGCGAAGTGTTATCACAATGACTGGTCGAGATATTGTAGTTGAGATCGAGCTTGGATTTATTGGAGAAGGATCAAAGATGCGTGATGAAATACCTGCTGGTGTTGCAGTGACAACCAAACCTGCAGATGCAAAAAGCTTCATAGAAGCAACAGGTGCTGACATGCTCGCGCCCGCAGTGGGCAACTTCCACGGCATGTTGAAACATGCAGACAAGCCGCGGCTCGATATAGAATGTATACGAAATATTTCTGTAACACTTCCCAACACTCCACTTGTACTCCATGGAGGCAGTGGAGAAGACGCAGACTTTGATGCGGCGATCGAAGCAGGAATCGCTATAGTACATATCAACACCGAACTCCGTCGCGCGTATACAGATGCATTGAAGTCATACATTATCAAAAATCCTGACGATATTGCTCCATACAAATACGGCACCAATGCGTCACTGGCGATGGAAGCTGTCGTGACCGAGAAGCTCAAGAAGTTTAATAGAATGTCATAACACTATGCTTGCCGAAGATTTGAAAAAAATACTAAAAGGAGATGTCGATACAAGTGAGACAGCGCTCGACACTGCGTCTCGTGATGCGTCACTGTTTGAAATGCGACCACAGGTCGTTGTCTTTCCCAAAGATAGTGCAGACATACAGGCAGTCGTGAAGTATGTAGCTGAGCAAAAAAAGGCAGACCCTACACTTGCTATCACCATGCGTGCCGCAGGTACGTGTATGAGTGGGGGCGCACTCGGCGAGAGTATCATTATAGATACTACACGGTATATGACAGGGACACTCGAGGTCAACGCGGCCGAGCAATGGGCAAGAGTGTTGCCAGGTACGTACTATCGAGATTTTGATATTGAAACAAAAAAAGCAGGACTCATCATGCCTGCATACACTGCGTCACGTGATCTGTGTGCGGTGGGAGGAATGGTTGCCAACAATGCAGGGGGAGAGAAGTCTATTTATTATGGAAAGGTAGAAAACTATATTCGCGAGCTCAAGGTCGTCTTCACTGACGGCTACGAGTACACCGTGCGCCCCATGACTCGCAAAGAGCTCATGACCAAGGTGGGGGAAGTCGGATTTGAAGCAGATATGTACAAACGCTTGTACAAGCTCATCACTGAAAATATAAAGACGATCACAAGTGCAAAACCGGACGTATCGAAAAACTCTGCCGGATACTATCTCTGGAACGTCTGGGATCCTACTACTGAAACATTTGATCTTTGTAGACTCATTGTTGGTTCACAAGGCACGCTTGGCATCGTCACCGAGATCACGTTCAAGCTGGTACCAGTCAAGAAGTTCTCAACACTCTGCGTTGTCTTCCTCAAGGATATGAAAGATATCGGTCGTATCGTAAACGTCGCGCGCGCTGAGCATCCTGAGAGTATCGAAAGTTATGACGACAACACACTGAAAGTTGCAGTGAAGTTCTTTGGAGACTTCCTCAAGAAAAAGAAACTCTGGGGCATGATCAAGTTTATGTTCTCATTTATCCCCGAGTTTTTTATGACGCTTGCGGGTGGTATTCCTAAAATGATCTTACTCATCGAGTTTGCCGGAGACGATCACGAGAGTATTCAACAAAAGGCAACATCGCTCTCGCACGTGCTCAAAGACCAGTTCAAGGTACTCACCCATGTCACTCATAGTGAAGGCGAAGAAGCAAAGTATTGGGATGTACGTCACGAGAGTTTCAATTTGCTCCGCAAGCATGTCCAAGGTAAACACACCGCGCCATTCATCGATGACTTTGTAGTCAAGCCCGAATACTTGCCAGAGTTCTTGCCCAAGCTCGACACCATACTCAAGAAATACGATCTCACGTACACGATCGCGGGGCACCCAGGAGATGGCAACTTTCACATTATCCCGCTCATGGATCTCAAGGATCCCAAAACTCGAGATATCATTCTCACGCTCTCTGAAAAAGTCTACGATCTGGTGCTAGAGTTCAAAGGCTCGATCACTGCCGAGCACAATGACGGGATCATTCGCTCGCCCTATCTCGAGAAACAGTATGGTTCTATCGTCACCAATTTGTTCCAAGAAACCAAAGAAATCTTTGACCCCATGTATATATTGAACCCTCACAAAAAGGTAGGTGTTACTAAAGATGATATTGCCAAGTATTTGAGTAAGGGGGATTATGGCGAAGCTACAAAGAAATAAAAACAACGTATTGTCAAATATTTTACAAACTCACACTTATTGTGTATAGTATCCCCACTATGATTACATTAGCTGCAACCAAACGAGGCACCGAGACCCCTGCGACACTCCGTGCTGCTGACCAGATACCTGCTGTGTACTACGGCATGGGCAAAGACGCGGTATCTATCACTATTTCTTCCAAAGACTTTACAAAGGTATGGAAAGAGGCCGGTGAGACCACCGCAGTCACGCTCGATGTAGAAGGCGAAAAGGTAACCACACTGATCCACGACATGCAGCTCGAACCGATCATGAACGTCCCAACACACGTAGACTTCCTCGTGATCGACATGAAAAAGGAGATCGAAGTCGCTGTACCTATCGAATTCACAGGTCTCGCTGAAGCAGAAAAAGTTGGACTCGGTACACTTGTGAAAGTGCTTCACGAAGTCGAAGTACGAGCGCTCCCTGCAGATTTGCCACACGCGTTTGAGGTGGACGTAACACCACTTGCATCTGTTGATATGCAGATCAATGTTAAAGATATCGCACTTCCTAAGGGTGTGACTATGGTGACTGATGGTGAAGAAGTCGTTGCGCTCATTGCTGCATTCCAAGAAGAAAAAGAATCAGCTCCAATGGATCTCAGTGCTATCGAAGTTGTAGAAAAAGGCAAGAAAGATGAAGAAGCTGAACCTGCTGCTGAATAAGTACGCAATAGATTGGACTATAAATCAATAGATCGCGATGTAAGACTCTTGGTATACTAAGGGTCTTACTTCATATATGGTAAAAAGATTTTTCATTGTAATAGCGCTTGTATGTTCTATCGGAGTATCACTCCTAGTCCTTGTGCCTACCGAGGCTGCGGATACACAGCCAGCAGTCTGTCTGAACCCTACGTCTGAAGACATTGCACAGGCATGTCGTGACTACGCAGTAGAGACCGCTCGTCTCAAGGAGCTTCAGAGTCAGCTCGCCACGCAGAAATCCAAGAGTGGCGCACTCCAATCCAACGTCAACAAAATCATCTCCCAGATCAACAGTACACAGACCAAGATCAAAAACCAGATCACCTCGATCGGTACACTCTCAAAACAAATTGGTGAAAAAGAAAAAGCCATCACGAGTCTCTCAGGAGAGCTCGACCGTGAGCGACAATCTATGGAACAGCTCGTCAAGCGCACCAATGAACTCGACCAGAAAGGTGCTGCGTATGTGGTACTCTCAGCGCAGTCGGTGACCGACTTTTATCAGGACCTCGACGACTTTATGGCGGTCAAGAAGTCGCTCTACGCATCACTCGACAAGATCAAGCGCATTCGCTCTGCAACCGAGGAGCAGAAAACTGAACTTCTCGACAAACAAGAACAGGCAAAAGATGCAAAAAACGCTCTGGAAAGTGAAAAGAGTAAACTAACTGTTTCTCAAAAAGAAGCCAAAGTCTTGCTCGATACGAGCAAGACCGAAGAGCAACGAGTTGCGGCAACCGTAGCAGAACAACAAAAGAAAGTCTCTGCAATCGAAAGCAAACTCTTTAGTTTTGCGGGAGGTGCGACCAAGGCTATTCCGTTCAAAGAAGCCTATGCCTATGCCAAGGAAGCAGAAGCGGCCACTGGTGTACGAGCAGCATTCATCCTCGGCACACTCAAGCAAGAGTCCAACCTTGGTGCCAATGTCGGTACTTGTAACAGAGCAGGAGATCCACCATCAAAGAGCTACACCGCAATGATGCATCCGACTCGAGATATTCCACCGTTTTTGCGTATTACCAAAGCACTCGGACTCAATCCTGAGACAACACCTGTTTCTTGTCGTATCGGTACGCTCGGCTGGGGAGGAGCAATGGGGCCGTCACAGTTCATCCCATCCACATGGGAAATGTATCAAGGTAAAGTCGCAGCAGCACTTGGGAAAGCGACATCAAATCCTTGGATAGCACGAGATGCGATTATGGCCTCTGGTATGCTCCACAAAGCAAACGGTGCGGTTGGAGGGGAGGCAAACGAGCGAACCGCAGCGTGTCGCTACTACTCTGGGCGCGCATGTTCGACAAGTGCGGCTGTTGCAGGGTATGGCAACTCTGTCATGGCGCATACTAGAGCTATTCAGGCAGATATTGACTATCTCATACAATATGGTGTTTCGAGAAGATAGCTCTCTGTATTGATTTCCAATACGCTTGTGCTATACTGAGCCCCTATGAAAAAGGACATCCATCCCACCAACTTTCGCCCAGTCGTATTTATCGACAACTCTTCTGATGCTCAGTTTTTGATCGGATCTACCGTCAAGACATCAGAAAAGGCAACCTACAAGGGTGCAGAGTACGATGCATATCGTGTCGAAATCTCGAGTGCGTCACACCCGTTCTATACTGGAAACGAAAAGGTGATCGACACCGCAGGACGTGTAGACCGCTTCAAGAAGCGTGCGGCAGCTGCAAAGAAATAATGTAAGAGCAAACCTCGCCGAGAATATATATTTTCTCTGAAAACTCGCTTCGCTCAAACAGTTCTCCAAAAATACATATCCTCGCCTCGATTTGCAGAGCACTTTATGAATCTCGAAGAATTAAAAAAGAATCACAAAACCCAATACCTCGCATCTGAATACGAGCGTCTTTTGAAGCAGGAGCAAGAAGTTCGGGCGATGATCGAGAGTGATCCGTCGATGAACGATATTGCAGCTGATGAACTAGTAGCACTCACTGTCCAAAAGACTGCGATTGAAGACCAAGTCAAGGCGATCGAAGAAAGTGAAAAGGAAGAAGAAGAGTTTCCAAACGAGATCATTCTTGAGGCCCGTGCTGGTGCCGGAGGAGATGAGGCAGCGTTATTTGCTACTGAGCTTGTCGCGATGTACGAGCGGTTTGCAGATGCACGTGGATGGAAGAGTAAGCATCTAGATGACTATACGCTCGAGATCAAAGGTACTGATGTATACAAACTCCTGCGCTTTGAGACAGGGGTGCATCGCGTACAGCGTGTACCAGTCACCGAGAAAATGGGTCGCATCCACACTTCGACTGCATCGATCGCGATTCTTCCGATTCGTAAAAAAGTGAAGTTTGTGATCAATCCATCAGACCTCGAAATGGAGTACTCACGCTCAGGGGGAGCTGGCGGACAAAACGTCAACAAAGTTGAGACGGCAGTGCGTCTCATTCACAAGCCTACCGGTATCGACGTGCGTAGTACTGCAGAGCGATCTCAGGTAGACAACAGAGAGAAGGCACTCATGATCCTCACTGCCAAGCTCCAGCAGCTCAAGGAAGAGGAAGAAGCTGCAAAGTATTCAGGGGACCGCAAGAACCAGATTGGTACTGCTGATCGTTCTGAGAAGATCCGCACCTACAACTTCCCCCAAGACCGTGTCACCGATCACCGCATCCGTCAAAATTTCTCCAACATCGAAGGCATCATGCTCGGCAAAATCGACAAGATGATCGATGCGATGCAGGCAGGAGAAGTAGGGGAGGCAGAAGAAGAATGATTTGCATCAGGCACTGTACGCCTTGCCGTCGCATAAATTTCTGGTGAAATTTTGCTCCTGCTCGGGCCAGACGCCCTGCGCAAGACGGCAACTCGCACAGTGTCTGATGCTTGAAAAAACTTGAAAATTTGATATAGTAATGCCACCACGCGTGTATAGTTCAGTGGTAGAACGCTGTCCTGATAAGACAGAGGTCCATGGTTCGATTCCATGTACACGCACATGATTCTCTCTGTTGTCGCAACTCCAATAGGGAACCTCAAAGATATAACACTTCGGGCAAAGGAGGTGCTTGAACAGGCCACACTAGTTCTTGCAGAAGACACACGTACGACAGGACAACTGTTTAAGCTTTTAGAAATACAAGGGAAAAAAGAGTTCGTTTCGTCTCACGCACAGAGCAGTGACACCGCGGTAATCAAAGCATTGGAGCGATGCGCTGAACACGAATTTATGGTACTTGTTACAGATGCAGGTACTCCGGCGATATCTGATCCGGGCTCATTGTTTATTGACGAATTTCGCAAGAAATATCCAGAGGCAACTATCGTACCAATACCTGGTGCATCAGCTGTAGTATCGGCACTTTCTGTATCAGGATTTCCTGGAAATCATTTTGAATTTTTGGGGTTTATTCCACACAAGAAGGGGAGACAGACACTCTTTGCACACATTGCAGAAACTGAGCATACGGTCATTTTTTATGAATCACCGCACCGGGTCTTGAAGACATTGGAAGCCCTGAAAGATGTACTTGGTGCTCGCCAGCTCATGATCGGGCGAGAGATGACTAAAGCATTTGAAGAATACCCGCGAGGTACTGCCGCCGAACTTTTGGCATACTACACCGAGCATCCAGACAAGGTCAAAGGGGAGTTTGTAGTAGTGGTTGCACCGAACTACCACAGCGCCTGACTTTTTGGTATACTAGAGGCCATGGTTGGAAAATTACGGCTACTACTTTGGATCGGGATTGTATTGTTATTCCTCCCATTTTTTGGTGTTGTAGATGTTATCAAGACAGCACTTACTATAGGGATTGGAATACTCCTGATTATTCTGACATTTCGACTTAGATACGCATACAAGAAGCTACGATTTGAGCTCCGCCAAGGTGCACCACAGCCTCTAGCACCTACTGATGAGAGTATTCATGGAACAACAATCTAACAAAAAAGCTCGAGCACTACAGATGGTTAAAACACTTCTTTTAGGAGGAGTACTTTTTTTCGTCGGTGTATATGTAGGCTATGAGAATCGTCCCATCGCACAGCGTATAACCTCAGTGATCCACAAAGACTCACTCGTGGCACAGACCACCGACTTTGATCCATTCTGGAAGGCATGGGCTGTGGTGGATGAAAAGCTTGCCGATGCAGACGAGACTAGTGCCCAGGACCGTGTATACGGTGCAATCAAGGGTATGCTCGCGTCATTTGATGATCCGTACACCACTTTTTTTACTCCTTCAGAAAATGAGATTTTTGAGTCAGAAATCGCAGGCACGTTTGATGGTATCGGTATCGAAATAGGGGAGAAGGATGGCGTGTTAACCATTATTGCTCCACTGAAAGATACCCCCGCAGAACGGGCAGGGTTGCGTGCAGCCGACAAGATCATTGCGATTGGAGAGACGAGTACCAACGAGCTTGGTATCGATAAGGCAATTTCATTGATCAGGGGCAAGGCGGGGACAACTGTCGATCTGACTATTGTCCGTGAAGGACTTCCGGCGCCTCGCGTGTTTACAGTGACCCGAGAAAACATTGATTTGCCCACCGTAGACACTGAGCAGCGCGCAGACACTCAGACGTTTGTTATTCATTTGTACAACTTCTCTGCGCAGTCACCACAACTTTTTTATGATGCGCTTCGTGAGTATCGTAACTCTGGGTACACAAATCTTGTGCTTGATTTACGTGGCAACCCTGGAGGATACCTCGATGCAGCAGTTACTATTGCTGGATGGTTTATTCCTGAGGGGCAAGTAATTGTCAAAGAGATTGGTAAAACTGAAACTGATGTTTCTGTGCACACAAGCAAGGGGCCAATTCTCTTTCCAAAAGGATCAAAGCTAGTTGTTTTGGTCGACAAGGGCTCTGCATCTGCGTCGGAGATTCTTGCAGGGGCACTCTCTGAACAAGGGATCGGTATACTAGCTGGAGAACAAACATATGGCAAAGGATCGGTCCAAGAAGTGGTCAAGCTCACCAAAGACACCTCGCTCAAGATCACTGTTGCAAAATGGTATACCCCACAAGGTGTTTCTATTTCTGATAGTGGACTTACTCCGAGTGTAAAAATTCCATTTACTGAAACTACGGATGATCGTGATATTCAACTAGAAAAAGCAATTGAACTTTTTAAGAAATAGTTAAGCACTTGTATGAAAGTTATTCTTAAACAAAATGTACAAAAAGTAGGTAAAAAGTATGACGTTGTCGATGTCGCACAAGGCTATGCTGAGCATTCACTTTTTCCAAAAAAACTTGCAATTCTTGCTACCGAAAAAGCGCTTGGTGAGCTCAAACGTCGTCAGGCAAGCATGGTCAGTGAGCGAGCTCTGCACCACAAGCTACTTGATGAAGCTATCAACACCGTGCGAGACCTTGCTGTTACTATGCCGGTCAAGGCCAACGATCAAGGTAACTTGTTTTCAAAAATAGATACGAGCGACGTTGCAGCCTACCTTATGTCCGCGCACCGTATCTCACTTGATCCCAAGCTTATGACGGTACAGAACGGTCCGATCAAGAAAGTAGGGCAGTACCGTATTGATGTCGCTGATGACGGCTACCACTCTACATTTACTATAGATATAGTCCAACAATAAATCCCTCATGTGAGGGATGTATGTTATTGCTCGATAATGTTTGCAGCTTTGCGAACAGAGGTAGTACCGTTGAAGTTTTGTTTGCGCTTGCTACTGAACTTCACAGTGCCATCCTTGAGTGCGTAGAGAGTGTGATCTTTCCCAATACCTACTGCGGTACCCGCGAGGATTTTGGTGCCACGCTGACGCACGATGATAGAACCAGCTGTTGCAAACTGGCCATCATAGAGTTTAGTACCGAGATATTGCGGGTTTGAATCCGTAAGGTTTTTTGCTGCTCCTTGGGCTTTCTTATGTGCCATAGGTGCCTATCTTACCCTACAATACGCCTTCCTGTCAATGCACTCTTTAGAAGGGTAGGGTATACTAGCAGGTACAGTATGCAAGCCTTTTTGACCAAGTATTATCAACCCTTTTTTGTAGTACTGATCCTCTCTATTGCCGGATTGGCTTTTTATTGTGGAATGTTATACGGCAGTTTTGGTGACAAGAGGGCACAGAGTGGTATAGAGTTGCGCTGCGCTCCAGAGGTTGTTTCTAGTCTTACTATACCAGTAGAAAAACTAGGGAAAGGGGCGGTACTGGGAGCTACGACCCCTTCTGGTACGACTACAACCTCTTCAGATACACCCCAAGGAGCCTTTGCGGGTTCTAAAAATGGTACTAAATACTACACCCCGGATTGTGCCGGCCTCCAACGTATCAAGCCGGAAAATCGTATCTGGTTTCAGACGATAGAAGATGCTACGCTGCAGGGGTATACACCTGCAAACTGCTAACATGTACAAGACATTCAGTAACATTTTCATCGGTAGTGCAATCGTGATGCTCCTTGTCACGTTGGTAGTTCCCGACGTTAGTACTAAATTTGCGAATCAAGTACTCGATTCTATTATACAAAAAGAAAGTGCCTCTCCACTTGTTCCAAGGTCTATAAGTTCATATGTGCAGAGTATTGCACCTCTGGGAATCATACATACCAACGTTCGCGACACGGACGCCATCACGAGTAGTGGAATTGTTGATGCGACCAATATTGAGCGTATCAATGCTGGGCTTTTGCCGCTACAGATCAACGTCAAACTTGAAACGTCTGCATTAGTGAAAACCAACGATATGATTGACAAGCAATACTTTGAACATGATTCACCATCAGGTAAAAGTGTTTCAGATTTGGGAAGAGATGCTGGGTATGAGTATGTGGTAATGGGTGAAAATCTCGCACTTGGTGTGTTTGAAGAGAGTACTGATGTTGTCAAAGCGTGGATGCAGAGTCCGGGGCACCGTGCCAATATTCTCAATCCTAATTATCAGGAAATAGGAGTGTACGCAGTCAAAGCGCAATATCAAGGTCGTGAGGTATGGTTTGCAGTGCAGCACTTTGGTACTGGACGAAACGCGTGTCCGTTGATTGATCCGGTACTCAAGAAAAAAATTGATGCAATGAATGCTGATCTTAAAGCTCGACAAGTACAAATAGTAACTGAAAAGGCTCGTCTCGAAACTCCTGGGCACCCCGGCGGGGAAGAGTACCGAAGAGAGGTCGAAGCTTTCAACAAGCTTGTGTCAGAGTACAACACTACCCTTGTTATCTCACAAGAACAAATCAAACAGTACAATACACAAGTTTCTGGGTTCAATACGTGTTTAGCACAATATCAAAAGTAGATCTGTAAACAGAGAGGGAGAAGGGCTTTGTCGGCCCTTCCTCTCTATGCTATTAACGTCGCACAATATATCTTTTACGACACTATATAGGGAGTACATTCTACATATTAAAAACCCCGCATCTACATGCGGGGCCAGTTCTCTTTTGTTGTGATACTTAAGCTACTTGTTTAGCTGGCATCTCTTTTCTTTGCTTTGTTTTTGTTTCAAATCCTGCTGCACAAATTTGCAGCTCTTTTCTGATGAGTTCGATGTGGCGTGTATCTAACCTGTACACATTCAGATGATCAAGGTTGTGCTTGAAGTATACCCTCTTGAGTGCTTTGTGTACGATGCCAAACCTTTCGATCTGTACGCCATGCGTTAAGACACATGCAACATGTACACAAAAGTGTGGGCCAAACATGGCAAAGATTTCTTGCGCTTGCTGTCGGCACCAGGCGTGTTCCTCACAAGGAAGTAATTCATTTTTGAGGTACTTTGTAAACTGTTGTTTAGAGATTCTCTCTGTTGTAATTTCTTTCAATAAAAGAGCCATACGTAAAAAGTTTAAGGGGTTTGTTTGCCTATATTGTACATAAAAAGTAGATAAAGTCAATATACCGGATATGGCGTCCTTGTTGTTCCCGAAAACCGCATGACTTCGTGGCAATGTTTACATTTGACCTCGACGATGCCTTGGATGATTGCGCCCTTGCACAAGAGTTTGCCGCACGTACAACGATAGTCGTAGAGATCGTGGTGATGCATATGGTGGTAGTATAGCCACCGTGTATAAAGATACGATAAATAAAAAATAAAGATTTCCTAAAGTTTCCGGAGTATCGGTATGCTCACGGTAAACGTCGTGCCATACCGTCGCACACTCTGTACGGTGATCGTGCCACCAAACTCTTTTTCTACCAAGTCTTTGGCGATAGACAGCCCTACCCCTGTCCCCTTGTCCATGCAGGTTATTTTCGTACTGAAAAATGCATCAAATATTTTGCGCAAATGACATCGTGCGATACCTACACCATGATCGGATACCGTGCACTCGAGCATGGCATCAACACTGGTACACGTGACACTGACGACACGTTGTCGTTTTTTCTGATCAGAGTCGTCGTATGCATCGATCGCGTTACTGATGAGGTTGAGCATGATCTGTGTCCAATGTGTAGTACTGCCATAGAGTGGTGTGGTAGCCGTCAATGAAAACGATAGTCGCACACCCGCGAGACGAGCTTTGTGCGAGAGAATGTCTCCGACCGATCTGATCTCTGTACATGGGCAAAAGTATGCGAGTGTTTTCTCGTCGTGGAGTTGGTGCTTGATCGCAACAATAAATCGCTCCATATGATGCGCCGCACCGCATGCCTGGTCGAGACACTTCTTGACCTTTGTAAGGTTGTGGTGGTTCGAGCGAGCTTGTTCTATGTTTAACAACACAGCAGTCAACGGGTTGATGATGTCATGAAAAAGACCAGACGATAGTCGGCCAAACTCTGCGAATCTATACAACTCGCGAATCTTTTCAAGTTGATGGATGTGCTGGCTGTGTGCCGGCACCTGTTTTTTGGAGCGCATGGACCATACTCGGGACTCGAGCATCCTCTATCTCTATAGTATAGCGCACTACTACCCTACTATCTTGTATCCGACACCAGGTATCGTGTGGATAATTTCTTTATTTGTTTGATCACCGAGCTTGCGACGCAAGTTCAATACATGTGTTTCTATGGTATTGGTAAATGGATCTGCATTTACTCCCCATACATGTTCGAGGATTGCCATACGCGAGAGTATGCGTCCAGGATGTCGCATAAAGTATTCGAGAAGAGCAAATTCTTTGGGAGTCAGGAGTATCTGTTTATCTTTGTTGGTGACGAGATGACGATCGGTGTCGAGCGTGAGTGTCCCCATATTGAGCACACGGTCTTGGAGTTTCTCTGGTCTGCGCAAGAGTGCACGCACTCGTGCAAGTAGTTCACTAAACACAAATGGCTTGGTGAGGTAGTCATCAGCACCACTGTTGAGCAAGTCGACTTTCACAGGAACAGTGCCGACAATCGAGAGCATGATAATGCGAGTAGTGGTGTTGGTCCGGCGCACTTCTGTGCAAATATCTGCACCTGTTTTATGTGGAAGGTTGTAGTCGAGCACGATGATGTCATATTGAGACATGCGAGCTTTTTGTAGGCCAGTATAACCATCTGCAGCTTCATCAACTATAAATCCTTCATCAAGAAATGCTTCGCAAAGATACGAGCGTATATCTGCGTCATCATCAATGATGAGGATGTTCATGTTATTTATTTTATCACGCTTGTATAAAAGTATAGAGTAACACAAACTTGACATATGTCCATATTTATTTTAGTATAAACAAAACAATTTTCATCATTAAAAATATTGCCATGAAAAAACTCTTGTACCTCTTGATTGCTGCTTGTGGAATGATCAAGACCGGAACCTCTCAAAGGCTATCTACCCTTTCTAAAACTGAACGCTTCATTGCATACGTTAGCTATTGCACTCCTATCAGCAAGGACTTGCCGCGTATTATGACTGGGATTCCCACCAGGTACGATATAGCTCTGAGCCCCGTACAAGCCACTGGTGCATGGAGGCATATTTGGGTGACCCAAGATCCCAAAAGACTCGATACGTTTTTGTTGAAAAATGGTATAAACATCATTTATTCATACGAAGGTGTCAGTGGTGTAGTACGATATCGATCGAAAACCATTTTCAGTAAAAAGAAGTGGATACTACAACATCTCTCCAATCAGCGTATTATGAGATTGATACAGGGTACTCCGTATCGTTTTTACAACCCCTTAGCCCTTGCTACCAAGCAAGGGTTTTTCTATGGCAAAATGCGTTTTGCTAGTATACTACGGGCATTAGAAGTAATTATTTATAGTAATGAAGAAAATTATTGGAATAAGTGTCGCTACACTTGCTATTGTGGTAGTTGTAATGAGTATTGGTCGCGGTATAGATCCTCAGCCAGCACAGACATCAAAAATTGTACCTCTAGGTACCAATCAAAGGATTGGTCCTGCTGTTAATAATAGTACCACTGTACCTAAGGGAGGAGTTTTGTTGCCTCAAAAAACCGATCTTGTAGTTGATCCTGCTGGCCCAAATAAAACAGAACCTTCATCAGAAACTCAAGTTTCTCCAATAGTTTCTCCAATAAAAGAAACAACTTCTATCGATACCGGTACACAAGAATCACTCGTAAAGACCTCGGGACTGTTCAATAGGAGAAGAGAAAAATTTTGGTGTGAGGTCAATGGTAATGGCACGATTACATATGGTACTGCTACTTGGACCTGTGAACGGCATTTCCTTTTCTTCTGTACAAGTGGAAGTTGGGATTATGGTGTAGGGCTTACTATGCCAGGCAATGCCAATAGTTGCGCTGGATTCTTGCAAGGAGTCTAATGTAAAAATACACAACATCCCCGCATATCGCGGGGATGTTTTTTTGTTTAACTACACGGCAGTCCTGTCGTGAGACTGTACGGACTCGTGAGCGTGCATCCATCTGGGAACATAACCCCGCTGCTCGTGTCAGTGCTGTATCCGTCTGTGTATGAGTAGTTGTATGAGGTCGGTATAGTACGACGCTCGGGGATGTATCGGATCACGCTGTAGGTGCCATGTGTGGGCTCTATGGGCATGTAGCGAGTCGCGCTCGCACTGAGGTTGTACCCGTTCATAGAGTACGAACGCTGCTGGCCTACATGTGGGCGTGCGAGCATGATAATGATGATAATCCCAATGATAATAAGGGCGGTCAGGAATGGTTTGTAGTTGTTGTCTGTCTGCATATGGTCGCATCATACACCCTACACAGTCTTGACTTCTTGTGTACATATGTTTTTATTTTTGCTATACTTTAGTCATGAAAACACCTTCTACCCTCCCTGCTGGTTGCGAACGTCTCGAGCGTGCGATTGCACATCGAGGGCTTGCATCTCGTCGTGAAGCAAAAGCGCTAATTGTGTCTGGTAAGGTACGCGTCAATGGTGTACTCGTGACTGAACCAGGGCACGGCATTGTGCTTGATCGTGACGTGATAGAGATCGCAGACACACAGGCCAAGGAGTCGTATCTCGTGTACAAACCTCGTGGCATAGAAACGACCAAAACAAGTTCTGGTACCAGAGACTTGCATGATCAGTTCCCCACCCTCAAACACCTCGCACCTATCGGTCGACTCGACAAAGACAGTGAAGGCCTCATCATCATGACCAATGACGGTACACTGACCAAGGCATTGACGAGAGTTGGTTCGTCCGTGGGCAAAACATATCGTGTAGTGGTTCGTGAGTCGGTACCAGATGCAGCACTCCTGCGTATGGCACAAGGTATTGTGCTCGACAAGGTCAAGACCAAGCCCGCAGAAGTCTCGCGTGGATCCCGAACGTCATTTCTCATCACACTCCATGAAGGACGCAAGCACCAGATCAGACGTATGTGCGATGCGTGTAAACTCACGATTGAGTCGCTCACCCGTATCGCTATAGGACATCTTATGCTCGGTATGATGAAGCCTGGCACGACCAAGAAACTGCGTACTGGTGACATAGCACAGCTCAAAGTATAAAACGTTTGCTATACTGTAGTATGTTTGGTCTCAGTCCTCACGAGGAATCCGTGTTTAAAAAGCTCGCTACTCCCGTCCAGATCCAAGACTTTCTCAACACACTTTCGTACAACTTCGAAACAGGTGGTGAGACATGTCGATCTCCTCGTCAGGTGCTCGTACATGGCTGCGCGCACTGTCTCGAAGGCGCATATCTCGCAGCTGCGATACTGTGGTATCACGGAGAGCGGCCACTTTTGCTCGACTTGCGTAGTACACGACGAGACCTCGATCATGTCGTGGCACTGTTTCGTCGCAATGGATACTGGGGTGCTATTTCTAAAACAAACCATGCGGTGCTGCGGTACAGAGAACCTATCTATAAAAGTATTCGCGAACTTGCACTGTCGTATTTTCATGAGTACTTCCTCGATACTGGAGAGAAAACATTGCGAGAGTATTCACGTGCATTTTCATTACAACGCTATGGTACTGACTGGATCACAAGTACCGAGGATTTGTGGGAAATAGGTGCAGACCTTGATGATAGTCCGCACACATCTCTTGTACCTCCAGGTCTCGTACTCCGCAAGGCTGATACGGTAGAGATTGCTGCTGGCAAACTTGTCGAACACGCTCGTGTAAAGAAATAAGTGATTGTGCGTTACAATAGATATATGAAGCACAAAATGATCAAACAACACCACGTGATTTCGACGCTCTTGTTGGTTTTGGTCGGTACTGGTCTTTATTTTATTGCTACGGGACCAGACAAGGGTGTGTCTGTTGCTCTAGACACACCAGCAAAAGATATAGTAGTCGACCCCCAAGCACCTATTGCTCCTCCTGAATCAAAGATTTCGTACCGGTCTATTGTCGTAACCAGTGACAAACCTGGTGCAGAAATCGCAGATGAAGTTGGGTTGAGTAAGGTCCCTTTTGTACTGACGTTTAACCGTCTCGACGATAAACACATTGTAAAAAACACGACGATCACAATTCCTTCTGAGCTTACAGATTGGAGTGCACTCTCCCCATTCCCTAGTGTCCTCGACGCCGCCAAAGATATTCCGAAACTTCTCTTAGTTTCCCAACGCATTCAAGCTATTGGCGCATACGAAAACGGTACACTTGTGCGGTGGATGGTTACAAGTACTGGCAAAAAAGATACCCCAACGCCTAGTAAACTCTACTTCACCAACTGGAAAGGTAAACTTGTCATTAGTAGTATCAAAGATGAGTGGATTCTTCCCTGGTATTTCAACCTCGACAACGCACAAGGTATTTCTCTCCATCAATACGAGCTTCCTGGATACCCAGCAAGTCATTCCTGTGTGCGTATGACAGAAGCCGATGCGCAGTGGGTATACGAATGGGCAGATCAATGGATAGTTAGCCCTGATGAGCAGCAGGTGCTGGCTACAGGTACCCCTACTATTATTTTTGGAGAGTATGGCTATGGCAAGACTGCTCCTTGGAAAAAGCTTGCTGAGGATCCTACCGCGACAACTTTGACGGCTGATGACCTCAATACTCTAATAACAGAAAACCTCCCTGCTATAGAGAAAGAGGCAGCACAAAGAGTGAGCGTTGAAGGTTCTGACTAGTATTTGCGTATCACTCCCCTAATGATCGCTACCACCGTTAGACTTTCTCGAGGATAGAGAGGTTTGAAATCTTTGTTAGCGGGTTCGAGCCAAGTTTTTTTTCCGTCGGTTCGTAAATACTTCATAGTGAACTCTCCGTCAATGTTGGCGATCACGATGTCACCATTTTTAGCGACGTTGGTGCGCTCTGCGATTGCGATATCGCCATCGGTGATGTGTGCATCGATCATCGAGTAGCCATCTACTTCTACCATATATGTCTCACGCTTTTTCTTGATTAGGTAGTCTTCGAGGTTGAGTGTTTCGAGGACTTCATCTACTGCTGATGGGAACCCTGCTTTGACCGAGCCGAGCAATGGCATGCCGGTAAACATGGTGGTGGGTAGTAGTTTGCCCAGTGCGTCCTTGGTGACGATACCTGCTGCAATCATTTTGCTGACGATACGTGCGACCGCGTTCTTGGATTTGAATCCAAAAAGCGACATCATTTCCGTATATGTCGGCATACGTTTGTGACTATGATGAAATGCGATCAGTTTGTTTTTGTAGTCGGTATCCATAAATGATTAGAGGAGAAACTGCATAACGCGTACCATAGAGAGCCACCCCCAGGTAGGACTACGTCTCCCCAGAAGTATACCGTTTTTCCGGGCATACTGCGCGAGGCTGTTAGAGAACGAGTCGTTTTCATGGACGAGCTGTTCGAGGCGTATCATTTCTTGGTGAACGAGAGATTGGAATGGAGTGTTCATAGTAGTTAGGCGAGGCTTGGAAATAAACGTGCGAGGAACCCTTGTTTCGATTGTCGAGCGATCTGACGCAAGAGTGTTTTGTGACGGCGAGAATCATCGGCATAACTCTGTCCGTGCATGATCTTGTAATCGATCCGTTCGTTTAACGCTTGAAGTTGTTTGTGTATGTTTTGTGTGTATTGGTGTCGTGTCATAAAAGTGTTAAGACAAGTTATTTGTAATAATCGCGACCTGTATTTAGTATAGGTGAACGAACGTTCACATGCAAGAAAAAGACTGTGGATAAGTCAGTCTCGTAAAAAACATATATACTACATGCATGAATATCTTGATCAGATCCATCCGACACTGGCGCTCACACAATGCGCCACGAATGGGTGCAGCGCTCTCGTACTACGCGATGCTGTCATTTGTGCCACTCATTCTCCTTGTGGTCACTGCAGCGGCGATGCTCTTTAGTAAAGATACGGTCGAGTACGCACTCATGCACCAGCTGATCACTACAATCGGTCCACAGGCGGCGATGTACATTAGTGAGATATTGCATAACGTCCCAATAGCCGATGTATCGGTCACCGCCGCAGTAGTGGGAGCAAGTATTGTACTTGTGGCTTCTATTGGAGCATTTGCTGAACTTGATCGAGATATTGATGAGCTGTGGGATGTACCGGTACAACGCACGACACACGCTTCGCTGACTGCACGGATTACCCATTTCTTTCGGACCAAGATTGCACTGTTGTCATTTATCCCTATACTCGCAGTACTGCTCATGCTTTCGATGGGTGCCACAGTACTGTTTTCTTTTATACAGACGGCGCTTCCCTTCCCCTCATCCTTTGCGGGTATTGCAACTCTGTTACAGTTTGTCGCGCCAGTAGTGCTCGGTACATTGTTGTTTATGGGTATGTACCGCATCATGCCCAACCGTACGCTACCGTGGCGGGTACTTTTTGTTGGAGCGTTTGTTACCGCAGCACTGTTCATGCTCGGCAATGTGTTGATCGCACAGTACATCAAGCTACTCGTGCATGTCGACGTATTTGGGGGTGCATCTTCGCTTGTGGGTATACTCGTATGGATATACTATTCCGCTCAGATATTTTTCCTGGGCGCATCGTTTACCTACGTGTACGCAGATCACAAAGGAGTTATTGCTTCTCGTGAGACAGTGCAATAGTGAGGGCTTCAGTAGCGATCATACGACTTGCGGTAGGTATAAAGAAATCGTGCGCGTGCTTGCTCATGGCTTCGTAGAGCTCTTTGTTGTCGAGAATGGACTGGATCTCGCTCAATAGTACCGAAGCAGTGAGGTTTGCTTCCTCGATGACTACACAGGCCCCTGTACGAGCGTAGTGATACGCATTTTTGCGTTGGTGGTCTCCGTGAAATACTTCTCCTCTGCCGGGAATGATGATTGATGGCTTGCCCCATGCTGCAAACTCAAATATTGTAGACCCTGCTCGGCCGATCACGAGATCTACTGCGCCCGCAAATACCTTGGACTGCACACTGTTGAGTGATTTGAATGCTTTGTATCGACTGCGCTTGGTGTCGTCTCCGAGTGAGATGCGTACTTCTGTGGTGATCTCGTCATATGTCTTGTCTCCTGTTTGATGAATGATTTGATACTTTTTTATGAGTTCGGGCACGATCGTCACAACCACATCATTGATCGCTTTTGCACCGAGAGATCCTGCATAAATACCAATGACTGGTAAATTGTTGGGTAATTCAAAAAATTCTTTTGCACCTTCGCGTACGGGGTGAATGAGGTTCTTGCGGACGGGTTGACCGGTAACTGATATTTTCTTGGGATCAAAGTACTGTGCAGCTTCAGGGTACGAAAGTGCGACACGTCGTGCAAACTTACCTGACCATTTATTGACTCTCCCTGGTACGGTATCGCTCTCATGGATGATTGTCGGTATGCGCAAGAGTTTGGCCGCCACAAGTACTGGGAACGCCGCGTACCCTCCTTTGGAAATGATGACGTCTGGGTAGAGCTGGAACACTTTTACTAGCCCAGTGACCACACCGATCATGGTTTTGCCAATGTCGAGTATGTTTTTCAATGAAAAGTAGACACGTAGCTTGCCTGCAGTGATTGGGATGAAGGTAATAAATTGTTCTTCGAGTATGTCGGGGTCATATGGCTTGTCTGCCATATAGTAGAGCTTCATGTTGATAATGCGCTCTTCGTCTGCAAGCTTGTTGAGTTCTTCGGCTATAGCCATGAGTGGGTAGAAGTGTCCGCCGGTACCACCGCCTGTGAGTAAGATTTTCATATACTGAGTATTATACCTTTTTTTGATATCTTGACACGTTGAGAATAATGCCGACTGCTGCGAGCGCGATCGCAAGCGAGGTCCCTCCATGAGAAATAAAGACGAGTGGTACGCCGGTCAATGGAAACAGTCCGAGCAGAGACGCAATGTTGAGAAACGATTGAGCTACGATCAATGTCGTAATACCTACTACCAGATATCGTGCAAAGTTGTCAGGTGCACGCATCGCTATTTTGAGTCCGCGTACTGCCAAGAAAATATATAATATAACCAAAATGCCTGATCCGATAAATCCCCATTCTTCACCTATGACCGCAAACACTGAGTCACCTTGTGGTTCTGGTAGGTATCCAAACTTTTGCACACTCTGTCCCAAACCCTGCCCAAACAACCCTCCTGACCCAATAGCAATCAGAGATTGCTGCAACTGATACGATGATCCTCGAGGGTCAGAGGATGGATTGATAAACGTTTCGATACGCTCCATGACGTATGGTCGAAAAAATGCAAGTGACACAATGCCGACGATCCCTATACCGATAATCAGCCCTACCTTTTTCCAAGAAACTCCAGAGACAAACAACATAGCACATGCTGCCGTGGTGATGAGGATCAAACTTTTATTATCAGGTTGTTTTAAAAGAATCGTAGCAATAATGCCGAGGAGTACGATCAATGGTACGATTTTGAACTTCATATCTTGTTGCTGTTTGTGTGTCCAGGCAAGCCATGTCGCAAAATAAATGATAAAGCCGAGCTTGAGAAATTCTGCTGGTTGAAAGGATAGAGGGCCGATAGAGATCCACCGTTGTGCTCCCCCATGTTCGAACCCAAGACTTGGAACAAATACAAGCATTGTTAATACAAGTGTTGCTAAAAATATATAAAACGCGTGCTTGCGCCAAAATAGATATGGGATATGCATCGTGATCCACAAGGCGAGGGATCCGCCGACGAGTCCGAGTACTATTTGGTTGAACAGTACCCCATAGAACTTACTCTCACTTTTCTCTAGTATACCGAGCGATGCAGATACAAAAGAAAATAGCCCAATAAGTGTGATCACTGCAACAATACCAAGAAAGTATCGATCAAATGGCTTTTGTGATTCTTTGTGTAAAATACTGCGCATGCTATTTGCTACTCAGTGCAATTACGACACCGAGAATCGCGACAATAATAGAAACAACCCAGTATCGCATGACTATTTTCTCACGAGACCAGCCAAGTGCATGGAAGTGGTGGTGCAATGGCGCAACCCTGAACACCCTGCGTTTGCCACAGTACTTGTATGAAAAGATTTGAATCAAAGACGACGCACTCGAAACCACGAGTGGGAGTGCGATCAGTGGTAGCAAGAGTACAGTGTCAGTAAGAAATGCTACAACAGTAAGTACCACAAGGAGTCCCATCATTCCTGTTTCTCCCATGTAGAAACGCGCAGGTGGAATGTTGAACCATAGAAATGCGAGTATTGATCCTGCGATTACTCCACAAAACGCTGCGATATCGATCTGGCTTTGCCCAAATGCAATAATCGCATACGCAGAGAAAATGATCGCGAGCACCCCACCCGCAAGTCCGTCCATGCCATCGATCACTCCGCCTGAGAACACTGCCACCAGCACCAAAATGAAAAAAGGAATAAACAATGTACCGAGCGGTAGGATCGCTGTACTAAATGGTATCGAAATACCGGTCATGCCGAGCTTCACATAAAACCATGCTCCGATCACGAGCCCGATCACACAGATGAGCCCGATCTTTATATATCGAAAACGGATTTCTTTGTCGTTGCTATGGGTCACACCTTCTCTGCCACGAATCTCAAAAAAGTCATCGAGCAGTCCGAGCAAGCTGCCAAATACAAGGCTCGCAAGCGGGATCAATGTTTGGTTGCGGCTGTAGAAGTCGAGCTTGGCCAAGAGTTCTGTAGGAAACACTCGTGATACGAGCCACATGAGTGCAACAGTTGCGAGTACAGCCAACCAGATGATCACACCACCGACACGCGGTGTAGAGGTCTCTGCTTTGTTTTCAAGTTTGGCAAAGTCAGCATTGGTGATGGTTTCTCCTTCGGTACGAGGTTTGCGTTTCCAGAGCTTGTGACGATACATAAAGTCCGTGAGTGTGGGCGTGATCGCAATACCTATAAGGAAGGCAAGTGCAGTAGGTAAAAAGATTTTGATAACGTTGAGGGTGATCATTGTGTTTCGTCAGTACGACTGATAAGCGCGTCGAGTTTCGCAGTTGTCTCTGCATACGCGGGTAGCTCCGAGAGCTGCGCAATACCAAAGTGATGGAGCAAGTCTGATGTCGGATGATATCCCACACTTCTCCCCGACCCTTTGGTTTCGATCAGTCCACGCATCTGCAGTGATCGCAAGCTATACGAAACGTTCACTCCGCGAATAAACTCGATCTGACTTTTGCTCACTCCTGGTTTGTATGCGACTACCGCGAGTGTTTCGGCAGATGCTTTGGAGAGTTCTTTAGAAAGTTCTTCTTTGCGAATACTCTCGATCAGTGCACTATGCTCTGCTCGTGTGACGAGGCTCACGACTCCACCGAGCTCGGTGACCATGATCCCGTGATCGTCCATACTCGCGATGAGCTCGGCGACAGCGCGAGCTATAGAGTCAGTATCCGTGTCGAGGTGCTTGGCGAGCGCCGCAAATGTTTGTGGCTCACCGGTAGCAAGGAGGATGGCTTCAATAGCGTGTTTCATATAGTGTGGGGTCGCTCGAGATGAATGTCTTCGAACTGGCTGGACTGCTCTGCTGCCACCAGACCGCGTCTGACAAGCTCTAGCATACCAAGAAACGACACGATCGTATAGACTTTTTGGCTTCTATCATCGGCATCGGGTGACTGCATACGAATACTGTTAAAGGTACCTGTTGTCATACGCGATATCCGCTCGATCAGGGTGTCTATGACCTCTCCGATAGATACCGTAGCTGTCACGCGCGCCTCGGGCTTCACAGGAGCAGTAGCGGGCATACGCTCGACGAGTCCATTGATCAGCTGGGGTAGGTCTGCAAGCGCAAGGCTCGGGTCCGGTGCAAACACAGGCCCACTAGCACGCCCCACTCCTTCAAATGATATTTTCTTGCCATAGTGCTTGATCAGGTCACCCGAGATATGCGAGATGATCTGATAGAGCACCACACGTCGTTCGAGGTCGGTGATCGATTCGGATTCTTCGGTTGTCAGCTCAAGTGTCGGCAGGAGCGATCGCGCCTTGATCAAGATGAGAGTCGCAGCGACCGCGAGGAAGTGCGCGACCATCTCCGGGTGCATACCCTTGGTCTGGATAAACGAGATGAAGTCGTCGGTGACGGACGCGAGCGACACGTCATTAACGAAAAGTTTGCGTTTCTCGATGAGCTCGAGCAAGACCTCGATTGGTCCTTCAAAGGTGTCGTGTTTGACGCTGAAGTGTGCAGCGGTGGTAGCGTGGGGTTCCATGAATGTATCTAGTATACCGTATAAAAAATGGCACCCCTATCACTATAGTGAAGAGGGGTGTTTGGCGATGCTTATATATAAGCGGTGGTATTGGATTGTGAGAAAAGGGCTAAAAGGAACAATAGTATGAAGTTGTGGGTGAGGAGCAAAGAAATGTATCTATGCGAAAGTGGAATGGTATATCAGAAATGTAGAGATATACCGGAAGAAGAAAAGCTCGCTGGTGCCAGATCTATCGTGAGATAGTCTGGGTAAGATTACATATTATGAGCACACCGGTTTGAGAGGATATATTCCTTTGTGAAGATAGATACAGAGTATCGATGTCATCACCCTCGTAGTTTCAGTGTGTTCATATGCCCTTGGGAATGAACAAATCGTAGATGGAGAATACTATCCTATCTACACTTTAGAGACGACGAATATATGCAATTATTACATAGAAAAATGCTTGACTTTTTACAAAAAATAATATATAATACTAACATCCTAGATATCACCAAATAAGCGTTCAATTCTAGGAAGTGGCGCTTTGTACATTTAAATTAATAAAGATGAAAAAATAATTCATCCAACAGCTTGTGAACATGGCTGTAGAAAAAAGAGTTTTCGGACCGTTTCATCAGTACAAGAAAATCGACAATAACTCGATTTCAAAGTTTGAAGCGGAAATTTTAAAAGATCCTTTATACAAAGCAATGAAGGAATCTGGTCAAGATCCCAAAGAGATTCGCGAAATTCTTGAGGTGGCAGTAGATGCTGCTCAAAAGAAGCTCAAAGAAAATTTCTTTTCAGTATTTGACCAGATTATCCTGGCTCAAAAGTAGGATCTTATTACTTTAAAATCAAAGCCCCAATATTGGGGCTTTTCTTATTTCTTCTCAACTTTTTTCAATACAATATTGAGCTCATCCAACTGTTTTTGAGATATCTCAGACGGTGCTTGCATCATCGGATCCTTGCCTTCTCCGGTCTTGGGGAATGCCATGACTTCGCGGATGTTGGGTTCGTTGAGGAGGAGCATAAGGAGACGGTCGAGACCCCACGCAATACCACCGTGTGGAGGAGTACCTGTTTTGAATGCAGTCAGCATATGGCCAAAGTTTGCTTCGATGTCTTCTGTCTTGTGTCCAAGTATTTCAAATACTTTTGCGAGCGCATCATAGGTATGGTTACGGATAGATCCTCCCCCGATCTCGTAGCCGTTGAGACAAATGTCGTATTGCGTGGTAAGGATAGATGCGAGATCTTTTTTCTCCATCAGATTGCTCATATGTTCTTCGATCGGACGAGAAAATGGATTGTGGGTAAATGTCCACTCACCTTCTGCTTGAGGGTTGTCGCTCGTGTCAGTGCGTTCAAAGAATGGGAAATCTACCACCCAGCAAAATGCGAGAAGGTTCGGATCTTCTTTGTCAGTGCGAATATCTGGACGGTCGTTGCCATACTTTGCCATTGCGTCAGCGTATGAAATGCGTGGGAAAGGGATTGCTTGTATCTTTTTCTCTGGGAAAAGTTTGGTGACGATGTCGATGAGCAACGCTTCGTTGAGCTGCATTACGTCTTCACGATCGACGAATGAGAGCTCCATATCGAGCTGGGTGAACTCAGGCTGTCTGTCCCCTCGTCCGTCTTCGTCACGCATACATTTTGCGATCTGGAAGTATCGCTCGATACCACCACTCATCAAGAGCTGCTTGTATTGCTGGGGTGACTGTGGCAGCGCATAAAATGCACCAGGATAAATACGTGACGGTACTACATAGTCACGCGCACCTTCTGGAGTACTCTTTGTAAGTATCGGTGTTTCTACTTCGATGAACTTTTCATCGTGCAAGAAGTCTCGTGCATGTTTGATGACCGCATCGCGCATACGGATGTTGCGCTGCATGCGAGCAGATCGTAGGTCGAGGTAGCGGTGTTTGAGACGGACTTCTTCGCCCACATCCTTGGTGTCGACATTGATTTCAAACGGGAGCGGTTCTGCGTGGTTCAAGATCTTGATATCGGTTACTTCAAGCTCGATATCGCCATTTTTTTTATCAGCTACCACATTTCTTTCAGGGCGCTTATTTACGATACCTTCGATTGATACCACTGTTTCTGGACGGCAGGTCTTGGCTATCTCGATCACTTCGGGGCGCATAGGAAGTACGACACCTTGGATTGTGCCGGTCATGTCTCTGAAGTCGAAAAAGACCATTTTCCCCTGGTCGCGGCGCACGTCGATCCAGCCCTTGATCAGTACAGTCTCGCCTGCCTTTGCGCCCAAGTCTCCAATATATGTTCGGTCCATAGTTTCAACATTGTGCCATAAATTGGACAATAAAAAAAGCCCGTATTACTACAGGCTGTAATTTTCTACTTTCCTTCTAAATACCCATACATGTCATGACATACTTCCCGTATATCACCACTAAAAATTGGTCCTCTACAGCAAGGATGTATTTGTAGTGTATCGAGAACTGATTCAATGTAGAAACTCTGGTTTCGATCCTCATTTGATTCATATACAAGACCAACAGGAATCGAGTGCATGACTGCCCAAGCAACAATACCGAGCCCATGCGGGAGCATTACGTCACTCCGGTGGATATAACGATCCGCATACCTGAATAAAGATAAGTCAGTTATGATACCGTCATATTGTTTGTGATACGGTTCGGTCTCAGAGATTTCAATAAAATCTGGAGCTTTGTCTACAAATTTTACTAGTTCCTTGGATGTACTTTTTTCTTCGATAAGAATAGTAACGACTTCCTTTGTGACAGGAATGAGTCTACTACGAAATGATAGTGCGCTAAAATCTGCGCCGACATATTCTGCAAATGCTTGAACAGAGTTGCATATAATGTCTTCATAGTCGAGTGCAAAAAAATTACGATGATTATTTGGATCAAATTCTTCTTTTGAAATAGAAAAAACACTGATAACCTTGAACGTTTTTGTTGCCATAGTTATTTTTTTGTACTATACCATACATTTTCAAATAAAAAAAGCCCGGGGTTGCCGGGCTTTAAGTTTTAAAAATACTTGCTACTTTTTTGTTTACCATTCACATATAAATGATATTGATCGGGTATTATGTATTTCTTGATAACATCGTTTAATTCGTCTGCTGTGACTGTTGTCATATAGTTATTCCAATCAGGAAAATCACCAACAATGTGATTCATTTCCGGATATACATCTGAGAATTCTTTAACCCAGTCATATGCGGTTTCTTTATTTCGAATTTCTGAAAACCATATCGTGTCAAGTTTGTCCTGGTACTCTTTTTGAGTAAAGCCTTCTTTGATAAACTCTTCATAGCATTCGAGAATAGACTCAATTGCGATATCGGTTTTTTCCATAGGAACACTTGTAGCAGTGCCACGATATCGCAAAAGGTTCAATTGAATTTCTGGTGAATGTACACTATATGCCAGACCTCGTTCGTTTCTGATTTTCTTGAAAAAACGTGACGATAATCCATCGTGTGAGAACGCAAATGCAAAATGTAACAGCACACTATCTCTTGTTGTTACAGAAGGCATTTCAAAAAATAATCCAATATTCGTTTTAGGAATATTTTGTTCAAAGAAAATTCGTTGATTTGGAGGAAGAGCTTCAGGGCTTGATGGTAATAATGCTCTGGTGCCATGTAGAAACTTGATATTGGAGAATGTTTCGATGACATCTTCTTTTTTACAGCCACCCGCTATCACGAGTAGCATATTTTCTACACAACAATATGTTGAGAAAAAATTTCTAACACTATCTTCTGTTATTGAAGCTACAGATTCTATTGTTCCTAGATTAGAACACCCCCAGTTTGTGTTGTTTGCCCAAATGTTTGCAGCATACCTACCAGCACTGTATTCTGGCTTTGCCATACTTTCCCCTATTTCAGATGTTATTACTCCGATTTCTTTCTCTAAAGATTGTTGAGTAATATAGAGTCCAGTTAATGATTCTGAAAAATACTCTTTCATATTTTTCATATGCTCTGGTATTGCGACCTCACATTCAACGCACATCGTAGAACGTCCGGTATTTGCGTTACTGTAGCCGCCAATAGATGCGATGATTCCCGCAAAGTCTTCTTTTTTAGGGTATTTTTCAGATCCTGAAACGATGACGTGTTCGGTAAAGTGAGCGAGACCAGTGTCTCCATTGTTAAAAATGGACCCAGCTCGTATCATGAGGTTTGCATAGATTGGCGCAAATGGTTTCTCAATAAAGATAACCTGTAGCCCATTGTCGAGTACGAGATCATGTTTTTTGACCCCAAATTCATCGAGTGAATAGTTTCTTTTCATTTATTTGGTTTTTAAAGTTTGAGTTAAATATTGTTTAAATTTGATTTATTATACTTATTTTTATATAAAAGTCAATTATGTTTTTCGCGCTATAATATGAAATACGTGCCAGTGTTTCATTGCTCCTGCGGCGGTTGTCCCCTCTTTTTCTTCTTCTATAAATTCAATGAGTTCTAAAGGGGAAAGCAGTTTCTGAGCCTCCTCTTTGGTTTGGAATGTAAGCTTTGTATCTGGTTTGTTCCACTCATCTCGATTACCAAATAGTTGCCCGACAAATATTCCTCCTGGCTTTAGTGAGTTTATAATGTTTCCAATAAATATACCGAAGTCTTTTTGTCCGTGGAATGGAAGTGCGAATTGTGCATTGATAAGATCATAGCTATGTGGTTCAAATTTAAAATCATTAAAAGATTCATTTACTAACGTGAATTTCTCAGAGTCTATATGTGCCGCAAATTCTTTCGATTGTGGGGAGCTATCGATTGAGGTGACATGTGCAAACCCTGCCTCTAAAAGATACGTAGACTCAATAAGGGTTCCAGCCCCGAGATCAAGCGCTAACTCTTTTGTATTACAAAAAGTTACAGCTCGCACAAGCTGTTCTCGTGGCTTTCTCTTTGCGTGAACTTTTGCGTATGTTTCCCAATCAGCCATAGTTATGCCATCAAAATCTGATTCTTGATCAGCTTCTGGTATTCTTTATTCTTTTTCTCTAGTTCTGTATGTGTTCCCTGCCCCACTATTTTGCCTTCTGCTACGACAAAGATGATGTCTGCGTCCATAACGGTCGAGAGTCGGTGCGCGATGATGATCGTCGTGCGGCCTGCGGCTGAGCGGTTGATGGCGTCGTGAATGAGCTTCTCATTGATAGAGTCGAGCGCTGACGTTGCTTCGTCAAAAATGAGAATCTTGGGATCCTTGATGAGCGCACGCGCGATACCAATACGCTGACGTTCTCCACCTGAGACCTTGATGCCACCTTCACCAATGACTGTGTCGAGCCCGTGATCTTTGAGTTTGGTGATGAAGTCGGTCAGTGACGCATCTTTGACTGCTTTTTGGAGTTTCTTATCGCTTATTTCTGTATGAGTAGGAAGTCCGAACAATATGTTGTCTCTGATACTTCGATCAAAGAGATCGATCTTTTGTTCTACGTTGCCGATCTGGCTCCGGAGCCAGTGGAGATCAAGTTCCTTGAGAGGCTCACCATCAATCAGTATTTCTCCGCTTGTCGTGTCGTAGTATCGACGCATAAGGTTCACGATAGTACTCTTGCCCGATCCAGATACTCCTACAAATCCTACTTTTGCTCCGGCGGGTATCGTGAAGCTTACGTTCTCTACAGTATGCTCTAGTTCGTTACCCTCTGACTCTTCTTCGTTTTCTATTTGTTCTGCAGACTGACGGTATGGATATGCGAAGCTTACGTCTTTGAATTGGATTTCACCTTTTAGATCTGCAATAGTTTTGCCGCCGATATTTGGGTTGATGTCGGGGGTAATGTCGAGAACACTAAAGAATTTTCTAATTTCAATAATGTAGTTCATGACCTGTCGCTGTGAATTCATGAGTTGGTTTACATTGTCAAAAATAGTACTTGTCCATGCAAAAAATGTTACAAACATACCTGCTGAGTGGTACCCAGCAAAAATAAAGTAGACTCCTAAGCCCAGTGTTGCATATCTTCCAACAGTGACAACAACTCTTTGTGAATAAAATGCGCGTATATATTTCAACCAGAGATTGATAGTAAAATTAGTTACTTTGGTGTACGAACTATCAAAGTCTTCGACTGCTTTGTTTTCTTGTGCTTCAGCAATAACAAGTGTTGCATTACGAAATAGTTCAGATTGTAGTTTAGATTGTGCCTGATTTTTCTTGCGAACCTCGTCTAGTTTTGGGAAATAGTATTTATTTCTACGGTTTGATATCAATATATGCAGTAATACAAAAGCCAAGGCAACGCCCGCGACACGCCAATCAAAAACAGCGAGGATTATAAGCGTAACAATAATCTGTAAAACACTTTGTAGAATGTTGTACATAAAATTGTCCACCAGGTTAATGAGCGCATTCTGGCCTTTGTTGACTACTGTTTGTTTTACGCCAGAGTGCTCATTGATATGCTGTCCAATAGAAAAATTGAGCATTCGTTTCAATGAAAGTACAGAAAACGCTTGTGTAACATTTACATCCAGTTTTTTAACATCGATATATTCTTTTACATAGTAAAGGAATTGTTGTTGGATTATCGCAATTAAAAAAGAAACTCCTAGAAATATAAATGTTAAACGTACGTCTCCTGTTGTGATAGCATCTACGCCCTTACCAAATAGGTATGGGGTAAAAGCACCCATTCCAAGTAATATAAAAAGAATGATGATGGTATAAATAAAATACTTCCAGAATGGTCTGAAGAGAGAAATTATTTTTCCATAAAATGTTTTTTTCTTTTCCATGCCCTACTCCATCAATCCCACACTCTCATACACCTCTCCCAGTTTCTTCATCGCCACCTCATTTGCTTTCATCGCTCCTTCGAGGAGGATTTGTTGAACGAGTTTGGGATCATCTTCGTATTTTTTTCTACGCTCACGCATGGGGGTGACGAATTCGATGATGTCCTTGATCAATAGTTTCTTGGCATCGCCATAGCCGAGGCCTTGGGTGTACCGGGCTTTGAGTTCATCTGATGCGTTAAAAAGTTTGTGGATCTGGTAGAGCACCATGTCGTCGGGGTTCTTCACTTCGTCAGGTCCGCGAGAGTCGGTGGCGATACTCATCACTGCTTTTTCTATTTCCTTGTCGGTCCCAAATAGTGGAATGGTGTTGCCGTAGCTTTTGGACATTTTCTGTCCGTCGGTGCCGGGGACAATCGCGACGCTGTCCAAGATGAGATCGCTCGGGAGCTTGAACAGCTCGGTGTACTGGTTGTTGAACTTGCCTGCGATGTCGCGTGCGTACTCGATGTGCTGCTTTTGATCTTGGCCGACTGGTACGACGTCTGCATCATAGATGAGTATGTCTGCCGACATGAGTACTGGGTAGCCAAAGAGCCCCATAGTTGGCTCGATATCTTTTGCCACCGCGTCTTTGTACGCATGTGCGCGCATCATAAAAGGGACGGTGATAAGTGTCTCAAATATCCACATGAGCTGTGTGTGTGCTGGCACTGCAGACTGCTTGAAAAGGGTGACCTTGGCAGGATCGAGACCCATCCCGAGATAGTCGAGGACGAGGTTGTATGAGAGCTCATGCATTTCTTGTTTGTTCTGTATGAAGTTGAGTGCGTGAAGGTCTGCAATAAAGACAAATGTTTCGTATTGATCTTGTAGCTCTACAAACTGCTTCATGGCACCGAAGTAGTTGCCAATGTGTGGTCGACCGGTTGGCTTCACTCCTGAAACAAGGCGCTTTTTAGGGGATATCATGTGCATATAGTACCAAAAATGGTGGATTTTTAATAGTTGCCCTA
>CAZSWF010000001.1:0-90450 GCA_964610995.1 uncultured Candidatus Saccharibacteria bacterium | reverse complement strand
ACTCCCCAAGGTAGACAAGAAACGAAGAACCGTGCTGAAGATCAAGTCTATATAAGCAACAAACCGCCATTACTGGCGGTTTGTTCTATGCATATAGCAAAACTTGACTTTTAATGATTTTAATGATATAATAAAAAAGTAATTGATATTTTCACAAAAAAATAAAATACGATGAAAAAACAGATCATTTCTGGAGACATCAGCTCTATTGAATCTGATGCACTAATTACAGCTGTTAATTCTAGCGGAATGTGGTTTGGTGGGATCGATGGAGTTATTCGTAGAGCAGCAGGAAACTTTTTTCACCAACAATTAGCATCAAACTTGAGTTCCCTCTCTGACGGAAAAGCATTCTTTGCTCCAGGTGAGAAATTAAAACACCAAGGAAAGTTCAAAAATGTTATTTTTGTTATCGATGACCTGCAAATGAAACTGCACCAGATCGTCCTGGAAGGACTGAAGGAAGCAGAAAAAAGGCAGACGGGCCATGTAACCATACCAACAATACGTATGGGGGTTATGCTGGGCGTCGTTGAAAAAACAGAAGATGAAGCACTGGAACAGATCGCTATGGCTATCCGGGTATTTGAAAAAAGTAATCCAACCTTCGTAAAACAGATTTCATTCGTTGTGTACCAAAACCAGGCACTTGAAAAAGGGCTGGCGAAAAAAATCAGCTAACCATGAAAAAAGGATTACTGATCGACAAAATCCTGAATGAGTTTTACAAAGAAGTTAGAGCCAACATGCCGTACGGAACCAACAAAAAAGGGTTTCCACTTCTTATCGGTAAAAGAAAAGTTTCTGTCATTATTTTTGATTTGCAGGGAAAAGAGATTTCGTTTGGACTATTCCTTCCAAGGAAAAGATACTCCCGAAAATCGCTTTGTGTTATGGAATCAGGTATTGTTCTGGAAAGAGACTCAAAAGGTGTCATTCCCGAAAGTGATCTAACCCCACATGAACCTGATTTATCAAAATTAACTGACAAAGAAATTGCTACGATGGTTGCGCTTCAGTTGAAGACATTGGGGTATACAAACTATGCCGCAAATAACCCAAAAATGTAAAGTTCATCAACTACCTTAAAGACTTCTTCGGAAGTCTTTTTTTATTAGAAAAAATATGCTTTGTGCTCAAGACCAGACTTGAACTGGTGACATCTCCCTCTTCAGGGGAGCGCTCTACCAACTGAGCTACCTGAGCAAATATCTATATATTGGTGCATAAGTTATATCCCAAATATGCCTTAAAATCAAGATACCCTGTGCCCTCAGCACGAATCGAACGCACATCAATCCCTTAGGACGGGACTGTTCTATCCATTAAACTATGAGGGCAATCTATGCCGTCATACCGAGCATTTCTCGCATGTGCGCTTCAGAGAAGCCTACTGCGATCTGATCTCCGACACGAATCACTGGTACGCCAAGCTGTCCGGTGAGATCTACCATCTCAGTACGGCGAGCTGGATCCGCAGCTACATTATACTCAGTATACGCGACGTTATTTGCCTTAAAGAATTCTTTGGCAAGGTTGCAATAATGACACACCGGGGTGCTATAAATAATGACTTCTTTCATATACTACTAGTATATCATACTGTGGCAACGTCCTACTCCTTGCCCCAGCCCAGACCTCCCAGTATGGCCTGCCACCACTGTGACACCCGTGAGCCACGCTCAGGCTCTGGTACCGTCGGGGGCTCTACGACGACAATAATACCCTCTCCGGGTTTGACCACATTGTATTTCTCGCGCAACACGCGCTCTGCACCAGCGTCGGTCGCGAGTGAGTCGTTGGTGCGCTCGAGATCTTTGTATTTTTGCGCAAGTACCTCTTTTTCTTGGGCAAGATCATTGATATGACGCCTGATCCCAATATACTTTTGTGCCAATGACACCACTGAGTTCAAAAGTATGAACACAATAATAAGCGCAATAAGTGCGCGTAGTAACCGCTTGGGTGAAATGGTGTGTTTGGGTTGGGTAAATTGCGTTTTAGCCATGGTTTGATACGATACACAGATGCTATTCAATCATAACAGAAAGCGTGCAAATATGTGGCTCAAGATATTTGGTATATTGATCATCCTCAGTATGCTCATCTTTACGCTTGCACCTATTCTCGGCTAGTCCCCTTGTTTCATTACCCTGATAAAGACATCGTGAGGAATGTTCACGTGTGCATGCTCACGCATCTTTTTCTTACCCTTTTTCTGTTTGTCGAGCAGTTTGTTTTTGCGTGAGACATCTCCTCCATAGAGGTGCCCCGTCACATCCTTGCGAAATGCCTTGAGAGTCTTTGATGCGATGATACGCCCAAATGCTTTGGCTTGAATCTTCATCTCCACTTGCTGCCGAGGCATGATCTTTTCGAGTTTCTCGGTCATTGTTTCTGCTTCTTCTTCGACTCGTCGTCGTGAGACGATCCGAGTAAATGCAGGCTGTACCTCATCCCCAATCACAATATCCATGCGAGTAACATCCGCATCACGCATATCACTAATATCATACGCCACTGATCCGTACCCACTCGTGAGACTCTTGAGGTCGTCAAAGAAGTTGCGCATCAGCTCACGTAGTGGCATATAACAGCGTACGCGCGAACGATCATGTGCAAAGTTTGCAACATCGAGCACTTCGGCTTCGTGCGTATAGAGAAATGGCATAAGTGCACCCACTTGATCCAGTCGACAAATAATATCCGCGGTCACCCATGGCTCACGGACTGACAGTACCGTACCATCATCAGGGAAGAGGTGTGGTGAATATACAGTGACCTCTTTGTTACCTCTGACTATCACGTTGTATGTAATAGATGGCAGTGTGACAATGAGCTCGAGGTTGAACTCTCGTCGCAATCGCTCGGTAATGATCTCAAGGTGCAGCATACCCAAGAAGCCGCAGCGATACCCACGCCCCAGTGCACCCGAGACTTCTTCTTCGTATGAAAATGATGAATCAGAAAGTCTCAATTTGCCCAGTGCAAGCTTGAGCTCGTCAAAGTCGTCCTGGCTCTCAGGATAAATAGATGCCCACACCACCGGTCGTGGTTGCTCGTAGCCGAGCAATGCAGGACTCGGGTTGCGGAAACTCGTGATCGTGTCTCCTACCGCTGCAATACCAGGCTGTTTGATACCGGTGACAATGTACCCGATCGATCCTGCCGTGATCTCGTCGGTGGTAGTAGCCTCGGGGGTAAAGACACCGACTTCTAGTACGCTAAACTTTTGTCGTGATGCTGCAAAGACGAGCTCGTCACCTTTTTTCACCTTGCCCTGATATAGTCGTGTAAAGATGATGACACCTTTGTGGTTGGAGTATGAAAAGTCAAAAATAAGCCCTTGTGGTACATCACTCTCTACTGCAATAGTCGGTGGTGGTACCCGCTCGATGATCCTCGCAAGGAGCTCTGCTACGCCTTCTCCAGTGCGTCCAGACACTGCGAGCACGCTCTCTGGATCGCAATCGAGGAGTTCGGATATTTCTATTCGTATATCATCAGGGCGAGCAAGTGCACTGTCGACCTTGGTCATGACAGGGATGATCACAAGTCCACTCTCACGCGCCATCTCAAGTGTGGTAAGCGTTTGTGCTTGCACGCCTTGGGTAGCGTCGACAAGTAGGAGCGAGCCTTCGACGGCCTTGAGTGCGCGTGATACTTCGTATGAAAAGTCGATGTGGCCAGGGGTGTCAATGAGGTTGAGCATGTAGTCGTTGCCTTGATACTTATATTTCATCCTGACCGGCTGCATCTTGATCGTGATACCGCGCTCACGCTCGAGCTCCATAGAGTCGAGTACCTGATCGCGCATTTTGCGTGCCTCGATCGTACCGGTGACCTCGAGCATACGGTCAGCCAGGGTTGACTTGCCGTGATCAATGTGGGCTATAATAGAAAAGTTTCGAGTGAGTTTGGGGTCCATTTGTGGGCAAACTATACCAGAAAAAGGCGATTTTGGGAAAAGAAAAAAAATCCTGATTATTATAATCAGGATTTTTATTTTGTATGATTTTTTTAAGCAAACACCATTGAACCCGGAATATTTTTTAAAACATCTTCAATAGTCATACTTTCGTGGAGAATGGACTCTTTATATGAATGTCCCATACCCAGCCAAGCAAACTCTTGTTCACAAAATAAAACATCTATATTTGAAAGATGTTTTATTTCATTCCAGGCAATAGATCTTTTCTCATCAACGAGAGATCGTGTTTGAAAAGCATCTTGTCTCATATTGCCAATAATCATTGTAGAGACAAAATGAGCTTTAGTCAGCAGTTGTTGCATTAATGGAAGATATTTATTAAATCCTTCATTTGATGCGAAAAGAAATAAGATTTTCATACTGTGTAGTTTTAATTGGTTCCCACAAACTCTTTTTAGAGAATCTCTGGCAACCAATCAAAACTTTTTTGAAGGAACTCTATAATTATATAATAGCACATTTGTATATAAAAGTCAAGTAAAACTACCCTTATCTCTAAGGGTAGTTTTACAGAATAGGTGAAAAATGAGGATTAGAGATCCTGCTGTTGAGGCACCACAGTCGGGCGCTGCTTCCAGAACTTGGAGCGGAGCGTGGTGACAAACAGAGAGATATCTTCGTTTTTGAGCGCCTTGAGGACGATACCGTACATGACGAGCCCTACTCCCCCCGCAACACATGCTTGGATAAATATTCCGATCAAACGTGACTGATCAACTCCTCTTCCAATAAATACAAGCACAGCGTATGTTGCTGCTGCTCCAATGATCGCTGCTGCAAGCATATGCGAGATAGTGCGTGCCAGTGAACGATGCTCGGCACGAGTACCATGTAGTCGTGCACCGAACGCTCTCCAGAGCATGATGGCGTTGGCGATCTGACCGATCGAGAAACCGAGTGGTAGCATGATAACAGCCGCACCTGTCACACCATCGATACGCATGAGACTGTGGATGAAGTACGTAAACATAGCCGACTCACGATACAGCACCAAAAGTGCGGTAGTAGTGATGATAGTGATCACGAGTGACCACGCGTTGATCCGTAGTGGTGTACGAGTTTCTCCGGTAGCGTAAAACGCGCGCACCATGAGAAGCACAATACACTGCGCGACAATAGACACCGCAAACAGTCCCACCGCAGCGGCCACGAGTCGAGTGTCGTTCCATGAAAAGACACCTGCACCCAGGAGCACTCGCACGATATGCGCGCGCAGCACGATCATCAGGAGAGACACCGGGATCGCAAGAAATGCAATGTTGCGCACCGCACTGTCGAGGACGGTAAGCAGCTCTTTTTTATTGCCTTCTGCAAAGAGTCGACTCATAGTGGGAAATGCCGCAACTGCGTACGAAATACCGATCACCAGAAGTGGGGTGTTTTCGATGTTGTACGCAAACTGAAATATAGAGATAGATCCCACTGCAAGCAATGATGCGATCGCGCTCATACCAATAAACGTGAGGTTCGTCAGTGAGCTGCCAAGTGTACGCGGGAGCGACAGTCGCATGATGCGCCCAATGAGCGCCCAATCAATCGTACGCACCAATCGTGGGATGCGACCGATAGCGACCAAGGTTGGCACCTGTATGAGGAAATACAAGAGTGCACCAAACACCACACCGACTACCACTCCAAGCATACCCCACCACTGACGAAGGACGACTAGACCGACCAAGATACCAAGGTTGTAAAACAGTGGCGCAATCGCAAATGAGAAAAACTTTTTCTGAACTTGGGCAAATGATGACAACAGACTCGAGAGTCCAAAGAAAAATGGAGAGATAAGCATGATACGTGAGTACAGCACGAGCGTCTGGCGTGATGCCGCATCAAAGCCCGGCGCAGTGACATGCGTGAGCCACGGCATGAACACAAACAGTAGTGCACAGATCGCTATCATGCCGACCGAGTACACAGTGAACACACTGTTGAGGAAATGTTTGAACGAGCGACTGTTGCCGGTCATTCTTTCTTCTTCCATGTACTGCGTAATAAATGGGATCAATACCGTGAGTGAAAAAATAATCCCAAACGAATTGTAAATAAAGTCAGGAATACGAAATGCTGCGTAGTACGTATCAAGTGCAGCTGAAGGTCCTACCAACGAGGCGAGTAGCCGATCACGTACGAGACCAAAGAGTTGGGACGCAATGGAAAAAACAGCAAGCACGAGTGCTGCCTGGTTCATCGTTGCGACGTCTTTATTGAGAAATTTGAGTAGTTTTGAAACCATTATTCTGCTGTAGAGTTGCTCTCTTGTGTCACACCTTGGATTGCAGCCTTTTTAGCTTGTACACCCTCAATCGTAGGGAATGTGGTGGCAAAGGTGTCTAGTAACTGCAGTGCCTCTGCTTTGCGACCTAGAGCACTCAGTGAGTCGATCATCCCTACCCATGCATCTGCTTGGCCAGGAGCGCGTTCGCGTGCCGCAGTATACGAGTCGAGTGCTAGTGTATAGTCCTTTGCGAGGAATGCAAGCTGCCCTTTCACAACCAGATACAGCGGGTTCACGGGGCTGCGTTTCTGCGCTTCATCGGCCGCAGTCTGTGCAGCAACGAGTGCGTCTGCATTGCCATTGGCACCAACGAGCTGATACACCTGTGCAAGTGTGAGCCAGTTGCGTGCATCCGTACGATCCCATACGACTGCTGACTGGGCGCTTGCAAGTGCAGTATCAAAGTTTTGCTGGAGCGCCGCTTTTTCTGGAGCAGATGTCTGTGCGAGCTCTACAAATGTATTGGTATACAGCGCAGTACGTCCACGCCAGTATACGTCGTTGGGTGAGAGTGCAAGCGCTCGGGTGAGATATCCTTCGGTCGCAGACCTCTCTGCAGTGAGTGCTTTGTTGAAATACACGATACTCGCGAAACGTTGACCGCTCTGGTATACCACGACTACACATACGATCATACTTACTACCAACACAAGTATCGTCACAAAGCTCTTGCGAGGATCTTTGAGATACGCCCATGAGATCATAGATGTTTTACCCACGAGTTGCGACACGCCGATCAAAAGTCCTATGTACAAGAACCCGAGCACCGTGAGTACTATACCTACCGACGTCAGCACGATGAGCGCCGCATACGCGATCACCATGATCAAGGACGCTACCGCAATAAATCGACTGAAACGATCTGGAAACTTGTGCCCAAAGAGTCGGAAGCCCTGGACAATAGAAACAATAATAATCGCACACAATAGTATGCTAGGTATGAGTCCATGGGTGACCACAAATGTCTGTATAGTACTAAATCCTGATTCAAAGGTTGTATTCCAAAACGCTGTTTGGTTGATACCGATCGGATGGTAGAGGTCCCATGCCGAACCAAATCGTCCTGGCCCCGTACCGAGTACTGGATCCTGTGCGAGAGAACGCTGCATGACTGTGGTGGTAGCAGAAAACGACGGTCGTATGTCGGTAAAGGTGAGGTTGATCGACTGCGCAATACGTGCCCCTATAGACGCACTGGTCAATACGAAAAATATACCCACGAGCAGCACCCCAAATGATACAAAAGGGAACCCTGAATACTCTTTGGCATCAGCGGATCGAGGAAAGAGCTTGGCAAGCGATCGCTCTACTGAGGAGTTGTACACAAACACAAGAAGTGCAGATATGATCGCAACGATCCATGCTGATACGAAGTTCAGAAAGACGAGCACGATGACACAGAGCACCATAGTCGCAAGCGCAAATACCTTGAAGAAGCCCTTGGGTGCGAGTACTTCGTACATGAGAAGCGCAGTCACGAGTGTGAGCGTCACCAGGTATGAAAAGTCGACCCACGTCCCCACGACGGTGCCGGTCTGTACAATATGTGCGAGTGCGGGAATAGGTAGCACAAACAGTACTACCTGTAGCAGCACCGTCAGTGCAGAGCCTACACAAATAGCGAGAAATAGTGTCAAAAGTCGTCGCTGTTCGTGAGCAAATGATGCCACCAAGAACACCAGTAGTGCAAGTACAAGTGTCATGATCCATGAGTCAGTACTAAATCCTCTTCCCCACAGAGAGACTGATGAGTTGGCAGATGCAAATGCACTGATCAGTATGGTTGTGGTCCATACTCCGACCAAGAGCACTGTTTTATTGTTTGGCACCATGATCGCACCTTGCAGAAACTGTGCCACAAGCCATGCAAGTGTCGCCACAAACACACCTGTATACAAAAGTATGGATTTCACTGCCACTACCCCTCCCCATGACGCAGGAAGGAAAAACAGTGGCACAAGTGCGGCGAGCACTACAATAGTCCAAAAAGAAATGGACAGAGATAAACGTATAGCTCTCTGATACATAGTTACATCATAGCGCATTTGTGCGCTCTACAAAAGTTAGACGACAATGTTGATAATGCGCCCTGGGACCACGATCACCTGCTTGATCGGAGTGTCTAGCGTGAGCTCTCGGATGCGAGGCAGCTCTCGCGCCATTTGCTCGAGCTCAGCACTACTTGCATCACGAGCTGCGGTGAGCTCGGCACGGAGCTTACCATTGATCTGTACACCTATCGTGTAGCTGTCGTCGATGAGGAGTGCTGCGTCTGCCACCGGCCAGTGTGTGTGGTGAATGCTGCCGTTCTCGCCACAGTCGCGCCAGAGTTCTTCGGTCATATGCGGTGCAAATGGTGCAAGGAGTTGCAATAGAGTTTTGTACTCAACCATAGAAATGATAGATGCTTTCTCCCATTCATTGACGAGTATCATCATTGCAGAGATCGATGTGTTGAACTTGTAGTCTTCGACATCGTCAGACATTTTCTTGATCGTCTTGTGGAGTGTGGCAGTGACTGCATCAGTCTCACCTACTTTTTCCTTGAGTTTCCATACACGCTCGAGAAATCGTCGCACACCCACTACCCCATTGGGATCCCACGGATAGTTTACCGGTGTGTTGTATGGCCCCATAAATGCCAGATACATACGCACGGTATCAGCGCCGAGCTTGTCGACTATTTCGTCAGGGTTGATGACGTTGCCTTTGGACTTACTCATTTTGTTGCCATCAGGGCCGAGGATGAGTCCCCGATTGCGCCGCTTTACAAATGCTTCTTTGTCAGCAACAAAGCCGAGATCGTGGAGCGCCTTGGTCCAAAAGCGTGAGTAGAGCACATGCATTGTCGTATGTTCTGCTCCTCCCATATAGAGATCGACTGGCATCCATGCAGCCATTTTGTCTTTGGCGGCAAACACTGTGTCATTTACATGATCAAGGTATCGATAGAAGTACCATGTCGAGTCGACAAATGCATCCATTGTCTCTACTTCTGGTTTCCATCCTTTTCCAAATAGTTTTTCGGTGCGCTCTGCGAGCTCCTTGCTGCGAGCCAGTGGCGCAGTGCCGTCTGGTGTATGATCGACGTCAGTTGGGAGCAGCCATGGCAAATGTTCGTCTGGCACAGGATGTGCCTTGCCTTGTGGATCGTACACGATCGGTATCGGGCATCCCCAGTATCGCTGTCGAGAGATGCCCCAGTCACGAAGTCGGTATGTTTTTACAAACTTGCCCCCTACTTTTTGGGTAATGATATCTTTCTCCACGAGCGGCTGGTCGACAATGCGTAGGCCATGTGTGGTTGCAAATACATGGTCTCGTTCATCGTGCTGTGGCACACCCATGACTGCACCGGTGCCATACCCTGCGAGCACATAATCGGCGACCCACACAGGGAGCTCTTCGTTGTTGGCTGGGTTCACCACCGTGACACCTGCGAGTACGACACCAGTTTTTTCTTTGGACTGTTGACGATCGAGTTCTGATTTCTTTTTCGCGCTTTCGATATACGCGAGTACTTCGTCTTTGTTGCTCACTTGTTCTAGTAACACAGACATGAGTGTATGCTCAGGTGCGATCGCAAGATAGGTCACACCCATGATCGTGTCCGCGCGAGTCGTAAATATACGAATCTTTTCATCACTGTTACTGATACGGAAGTCAATCTCGCTACCTTCACTACGACCAATCCAGTTTTTCTGCGCTTCTTTGATCGCGTGTGGCCAGTCGAGCTCGTGCAAGTCTTCGATCAACTGATCAGCATACCGAGTGATACGCAGCATCCATTGTGGCTGCTCACGTTGTACCACCTCTGTACCGCAGCGATCGCACTTGCCATCGACTACTTGTTCGTTTGCAAGGATCGTTTGATCTTTGGGACACCAGTTTACCTGTGTCACATCACGGTAGACAAGATCATGTTCCAAAAACTTGTTGAACATCCATTGTGTCCATTTGTAGTACGCAGGGTCACACGTCACCACCTCGCGCGACCAGTCCACCATTGCGCCCATGGTTCGCAGTTGTGTGCGCATTTTCTCCATTTGTTCGTAGGTCCAGACCTTGGGGTCGGCACCGAGCTTGATAGCCGCATTTTCTGCAGGCAGACCAAATGCGTCAAAGCCTGTCGGGTACAGCACATTGAAGCCTTGCATTCGTTTGTAACGTGCATAGATATCTGGCACTGCAAATGCATACCAGTGACCCACATGGAGGTTGCCTGATGGGTAGCTAAACTCTGCCAAAAGGTAGAAGTTTTCTTTGCCCGCTATCTTGTCCGGGGTTCGATACAGCTCGGTATCTTGCCACACCTTTTGCCATTTCTGCTCGATATCCTTGTGGTTGTAACCATTCATATGTCTATCGATTTTGCCCTAAAAAGGCAGTATTAGCAAATAAGGCACCCCAAAAGGTGCCTTAGTAATTGTTTATTTTTTAGCATTGTTCCACCAATGCCCAGGAGGGAAAGTTGCGTACATAGTAAATACAGTTTCAAAAAGTATATTACAGTTTGGCAGGCTTCGGAAATGGAGGATAGAGATCTGGGTCAATCGTTCGAGTAAAACATGCGCGACCTGCCTCGTGATCCCATGAGTCCTGTACACCAGCTGGATATGGCGCAACAGCAGAAATAGGTACATCGCGCACACTATCCATAGGATAGTACCCTCCGGTAGATCCCGGTACCCAGCCTTGCGGAAGTGGCATAGCAAATGTGGCACAGAGTTCAAAAGATTTGTCACCAACCTTTTTATATTCATACAGCATTCCCTTTTGGAACTCTGGATCACGTGGAAGTATATACCCTGAAAGAGGGTTGGACAGCTCATCAAGTGTGAGTGGCATCTTTTCTTTTTGCTGCCAATAGTTGATTACTTGCCACTGAATCGACTGTAGATCATCGAGTCGTCGTTGATCCATACGAAACTTGCGCTGATCTGCAGGTGAACCAATCACATTGAAACTCCAGACAATCATTGCGATTACAAGAAGTGCTGCAACAATACCAAACCATCGTGCACCTTTTTTGGTCTGTAATGTACGAATGTAATACCACCCAGTCATTCCTGCAACAAGAAGTGTAAGCAAAACTTTCAATATAAACCTCGTCGTAATTTCTCCGGATACGAAATATCGAACAAGAACGACAAGATCTGTGATGATGGTAATACTCGCAAGAAAGAGAATGACGTAGATCGCCCAGCGTCTGAGTGTCGCATCCCAATTTGAGAGATCTGCTTTATGAGCAGCCTTTGACCAAAATCTTTCGAGAATGAGGAATATTGGAAATACAATAATGAGAAGCGCGAGCATACTACGCACACCATCATAGCTATAGTTCATGTACCCATACGTGTAGGTATCAGTGAGCACATCCGGAAATGCGTGATTGAGTGTTTCAAATGATAAGTTCAAGAGCGCAGATACGCTAACAATAAGCGCTACTACCGTACCGAGTGATAAAAAGAAAAATAATGGGGTGACTTTTTTGTGTTCCATGTATACCAGTATACACCTACTTGCGGCCGATGACGGAACGGACGAACTCTCCTACCGAGCTCCCGACATGTTTGAGCGCGCGTACAAACGGGTTGTGTTCATGCATGTGTGGCACGGTATCGGTTTCGATGTACCAGATCTTGCCATACTTATCGATGATGAACTCGCTCTGCGAGTAGTCTCGCGCGCCGATCGCATCGTGCATGTCGCGTGCGAGCTTGCTGATATGCTCTCTCTCGTCAGGTCGGAGACCACCGAGTACAACCGCATGATCGTCACTCTTTCTGTCTTCGTGAGTCAACACACCACGAGAAGGTTTCTTGATCTCAACCACGGGTAGCGAATACTTGTCTTGTCCACGAAATCCCTCGATCACACCCGCGACTGCTTCTCGCCCATAGATATACTGCTCGACGATGAACGGCTCACCGTGAGTAATACTCTCGTCTACAAACTGCGCGAGCTCAAGTGGGGTAAATGCAAAGTATGTACGGATAGACGATCCACCAGATAGCGGCTTGACCACCCACGGAGGCGCCATCTTTTTATAAATGTTTTGTGTGATTTCACTTATACTCTCCCCACCTTCAGGCATGACGAGTATGGCTTCGGGTGTCTTGATCCCAAGTTCTCGAGCCTTGCCTTTGGCGCGTAGTTTGTCATGAGCGAGGCCGCATGCTCCTGGCTCGGAGCCGCTATAGCAAATACCTGCTTGATCGAGAAGTTCTTGGACATGCCCACTTTCTCCCAGTGCACCATGAAGCGTGTTCCAGACCATGTCGATATGGGCTTTGCTATCTTCGATACTTGCAGGAAGCCCTTTGATATGGAGTACACCTTCACGATCGACGAGCATGTCTACTGTTTGAAATCCTTCGGATTGAAGCGCCTGCATAATGCGTGCGCCACTTTCTAGCGACATGAAATATTCATCCCCTATTCCTCCGCGAAGTATTCCGATGCGTTGCATGATAAAGATTATAGCATCGCTTTACGTCGTCTGTCTTTGTGGAATTCGATTGCGAAGCGGTGGGCTTCACTGTTGGCAAGGAGAATCGCGTACTTATTTTCATTGATGAGAGCAGTGTCACCTACGAGCGCCTTGGCTTTGTGACGATCATCTTTGGTCACTGCAATAATCGGTATCTCAAGTTGCACACTTGCGAGCACTTCACGCGCAACGTTGATCTGAATGATGTTGCCGTCAACAACGATCGCATCAGGGTATCGCCACTCGGTATGTGTGAGACGACGAGTGAGTACTTCGCGGAGCGCACCTGCGTCATTTGCCTTGTCAAAACCACGCACGATGAACTTGCGATAGTCACTTTTCCTCGCGATTGCGTCCTCGACGACCGTCATCACGCCCACCATCTGTTTGCCGGACAGGTGCGCAATATCATACGCTTCAATACGAAATCCTCCCTCACTTGAAACAAGATCACGCTTGATCAGTGATATATCTTGGACATGTTCGAGTGCAAACACTTTGCTTTTGAGTTCTTGTGCTTCTTCAAACTTTTGCTCTTTTGCAGCGCACATCATGTCACGCTTGAGGTTTGCAATGAGTGTGCGTAGCTTGCCTGAAAAGATAAGCTTGAGCCGTGTGATCGTTTCTTTGTATCGTTTGCCTGCCACTGCCGACGAAGTGTCTGGTGCAAGTCCTATCTGTCGATAAAATGTTGCATTGTCTTTCTTGCTCGAAGCAATATCTCGAAATGGGAAAATCTTGCGCACGAGTTTCAATGCTTCACGGATAGCACTTCCACTCGGGTACGGACCATAGACGACGTCGTAGCTGAGCACTTGGGTACTACGTGGGACACGAACTGTTTTTGCTTTGGTATCGATGTCTTTTTGACGAACGAGAAATACTTGTGGAAATGCTTCGCGTGTGATCGCTACACAGTTGAAACTTTTGTCATCTTTTTCTTTGGTGTTGTAGTACGGTTTGTATTTCTTGATGAGGTTTGCTTCGAGGATGAGTGCTTCGAGTGCATTCATCGTATCGTGGTATGTGATCGTCGAAGACTTGAATACCATGTCGACAATGTGTGCACCACGGGTTTTGATCACATCTGGAGAAAAATAGCTCCGCACACGATCACGCAGACTCGTTGCCTTGCCCACGTACAATATCGCGCCACCCTTGTCGCGCCATTCATAGACACCTGGAGTGTCTGGCAAATCTAGTTTGTCGAAATCTTGACGGATCATAAAACAGATGTACTGTACCACAACTCTTATCGCTTGGCATTTTCGAGAATCTGTACCAATGGATCCTCTTCTTTTTTATACCCTCTCGCCTTGCCTTCCTTTCTGCCATATTCTTTGATCGCGTAGCCGGCGCGTTTCCAATCTTTTTTTGGAATGATTTGGAGCAAGTCTTGTTCTATCTTGGACGCATCAGTATGACGAGAGAGTTTGAAGCGGTGCGCAAACCGTACGACATGCGTGTCGACTGGTATGCCATATGCTTCTGGTGCAAGGTTCGTCATTACTGCAACCGCAGTTTTTCTGCCGACACCTGCGAGTGTCTGAAGTGCATCTATGTCGAGTGGCACCGTGCCGCCGAAATCCTTCACAAGGATTTCGGCGGTCTTTTTGATATACCCTGCCTTCATCCGAAAGTAGTTCACCTTTTGCACTAGTAATTGAATATCACTAATAGCCGCTTTTGCAAGCTTTTCTGGTGTTGGATATTTTTTAAAGAGTGCCGGTGTGATCTTGTTCACGAGCTCGTCAGTTGTCTGAGCAGAGAGTATCACCGCCACGAGCAGCTCCCACGGACTACTGTAGTCGAGAAATGTCTTGTCGCGACGATAGTGCTTGAGCAGTGTGGGACCGATCATATCCCAAATCTCTCGTGCCTTTTGGAGTTGTTGACTAGTCATATAGGAAGCGTATCATAGAACAAAAGTATTCCTCACCAAAAACATACCGCCATGAAAGTACTAGCTACAATCATCCTGGGGATATTCGGTCTCACCGAAGTAGGGTGTGCCGATACGAATCCTACCAATGTGGTCCTTAAAAAAAGAAACTAAAACTATTCCATTCACCATCACCAAAACATCATTGGGAAGTACCAAAGGAATCGGTCGCATAAAAGATACGTTTTACCTGCAAGCGAATCTCGTGACCACTCTCCGCCCTACGCAGAACATTCGCCATCTGCTCCTGGCAAAAAAATAACTCTTTGCACGACATCTGCAACAATCCGCCCAGCCTCTCTGGGCGGATTTTTCGTTCCTTGACATTTTGAGAAAAATAAGTAGTATGAGGAAAAACTTTGAAAACAATTAAATACTTAACTCATGAAAAAAATCGTCATTTTTGCATCGGGAGATGTAGACAAACTAGTACAACGTCTTAAAAAAGGTACTCCGGATTTAGAACTCGTTGCAGGCGATATTGTTACTCAGAAAATTAGGGATGAGATTCAAATGCTCTACCCTAAAAACATAGAGCCTACTATCGAGCGTAGAAGAGTAAAGCTTGCAAATGATTTAATGCAAGACCGCAAAGAAATTGTAGTCATCGATACGAAAAAAAGTGCGAAGTTTTTGGAGGTATACAAAGAATCTGCGGCAACATATGATGAGGTTCGTACTACAGTTGCGCTTAAGGTAACCAATGGCAACATCGCCGATCATTCCAAAGAATTATTTTTGATTAATGGAGAAAGTTACGATTTATTGACAAGTATTATCACAAAACCAACTCCGCCTCCTCCATCCCCTGATATAACAAAGGGAAAAGAGGAGATTGTTAGTGTTGTAGAAAAAGCTGATCCTGTTATATTCTCTACCATCCAATTGAAAACAATTGAAGAAGTAGAAAATACAGCAATCAGTGAAGTAAACAGGTCTGACTTATCCCTTCTGACTATCGACACAAACATTTCAGATGAGAGTAGTCGTGCTTTCCTGGAAAGACTAGGTACGAGAAAAAGTTTTGCGGTTATTAATATCGAAGTCACTCAGGAGATACCCGAGGAGCAAATTGAAGAAGAACCTGTCATCAATCAAAACATTACCGATGATTCTGTAAAAGAAAAAAGTCAATCTCCTATCAATGAGGAAATCGCACCTGAAGAAGTCTTATATATTTTTCAGGATGCATGGTGGAGAAGAGAATATCCACATCTAATATTTTGGTGGCAAAAAGACGGAAAACAAAGAAGGTTGGCACGAGAAAATGCCCAAAAAACTATTGTTGGAGATCCGGATAAACTAGCCGAATTCCAACAAAAAGCAAAAAAACTTGCTGAAGAAAAAGTAAAGGCTTCATCAGAAAGTACTGCTTAACACGAAAACATGTACAATGAAACCGCAATGAACATTGCGGTTTTTTTATTTGTGGATTTTGCCGTAGCGACACAACGATCGGAAGTATTGGCTATGCCGGTCGACTTTGCGCTGCTCATAGAGTAGTATTGTACTATGAAATTCCGCGAAGTATTGCGCATCTCCCGCCCCCGTTTCTGGCTCTACGAAGCTGCCACCTTTGGGCTCGTGGGCACAGTTGGCGCCCTCCAAGGCATCGCATTTTTCTCCGACTGGCGATACTGGGTGTTTGCGCTGTACTTCCTGATCCCTGCCAACATTCTCATCTACGGTATCAACGACATCTACGACTACGAAACCGACAAACTCAACCCTAAAAAAGGTGACAATGCATACGAAGCCCTCGTCGGTCCTGAAAAAAGTCGCGCTCTCTGGAAATGGATACTCATTACCAACATTCCCTTTTTCTTCTTCGTCCCACTCGCAACTCCACTCATCGCATCATTTGTTGCATTTGTATTCTTTGCGAGTATGTATTCTGCATACCCGATCCGTGCCAAGGTCCGCCCAGTGCTCGACTCACTCTTCTCTGCAGGACACTACGTCGCAACAGGAGTATTTGGCTACTATCTCGCAGGCGGTGTCGACTTCCCTACTATCGGAGTCATCGCGGGTATGTGTTGGGCAGTGGCGATGCATGCCTATAGTGCAGTACCCGATATCAAGGCCGACTTTGCAGCAAACCTCAAGACTATCGCGATCATGATCGGTGCAAAAAGCACGATTTACCTCTGCTGGTTCCTCTACATCCTTGCGGCATACCTGGTACGCGACATCATACCTGTAGCGAGCATGATCGGAGGACTTACTTTTTCATACTTCATGTGGCGCTCTACCAAGGCAGCTACTGACGAAGCATTGTTTAAGCTCTACACCTACTTTCCGCTCATCAATACCATCATCGGAGCACTTGTCTCCATGGAACTTTTTGCAAAGAATATCTGGTAGCTTGACTTTTTGATATGAAATAGTAGTGTTTCCTAAAACAAAATACTATGTTAGTTCATTCGGAAAAACTCAACCCTTGTACATGTGGTTCAAATAAAACTCCTGATCTAGATAGTGATGACATGGTGCCATGCTGGGCCGTTAAATGCTTTGATTGTGGGAAATTTATACATGATGAAAATTGGACTATGAGTGGAGCTGTTAGGGATTGGAACAAAGCAAATCCCTTAAAAACAGACAGTGTACAGGAGAATATGAGCCTTTAGTTTTTTATAAATTAAAGGCTTTTTATATACCCTCAACATGAAATAAGTATTCTGAACCTCATCAGCGCAACTATATCCAATATCTGGTAACTTGACTTTTTGTATAAAAATAGTAATGTTTTGGTAAATCAAACATTACTACTATGAGTTCATTACACACACTAGTTCATAGCTTCACGCTATACCAATCAATCTTTTTATTTTTTATCCTTATTTTTACCATCCGAGAAGTCTCGAGGTGGTCGAAACTATCAAACACAAATCCTGGATTTATAAAAAGATTTTGGGTTAGATGTAGCTTGATGATTATCAGCTTTGCATTACTCACACCAATAAGCGCATTTGTTGTTTCGTTTCTATCAATGCTTTTCGTACTAATTCAGGGGGGATTTTATAAGGAGATCCCAGATGATGATGAATTAGAATGGTATACATACAAACATAAAACATTGGTATTTAAAATTCCATGGCTTAAATTTTTTCAATTTTTGCTATGGGTTTTTATTGATGCACTAGCATTTTTTATTTGGATGATAGCTATACCCTGGTTTATGTCACGTGTGATGCCGCTTGATAGAGTACTTAGTGAAAGATTGTTTTAAATTTACAAGGTCCGCGATATGTCGCGGACCTTTTTGTTTTTATATTTTCTCCAAAGGAAACGGGTGGGTGATATTTTGTATACGCTTGTATGCAAGCTCAGCTGAGATCAAGCAGATCGGCATGCCGATACCAGGGTTCGTGCCCGCGCCAACGTAGTACATGTTTTTGATTTTAGGATGGACGTTGTTGGGACGAAAGATTGCTGTTTGTCCGAGTGTATGTGCGAGCCCGAGTGCGGTGCCTTTGAATGCATTGTAGTCGACAATGAAGTCCTTGACTGAGTAATGATGTCGCACGACGATACGCTCTGTGAGGTCTGGTATGCCGTAGTACTGCGCGATCTCAGCGATGATCTTGTCTCCGTACTGCTCGGCAAATGCATCGTCATACGTGAGTCCGGATGCAATCGGTACTAGTACGAAAAGATTTTCGTGATCTGCTGGTGCAATAGTGGTATCAGTCTTGCTCGGCATGCAGACATACATTGATGGATCATGTGGCCATTCTGGTTTTTTGAAAATTTGGTCAAAGCCCTCTTCCCAGTTTTTGGTAAAGAGTAGGTTGTGATGCTGCATCTGTGGGAGTTTGCCTTTCACCCCGAGGTAGAGTATGAACGCACTCGGTGCGATCACGCGTGAGTCCCAGTACTTGTCGCTCTTGGTGCGGTACTCGGTCGGCAACAGTCTCGTGTCGGTATGGTGCACGTCGGCGTTGGATACGACTATATCTGCGAAGAGTGTTTCTCCGTTTTCAAGAAGTACACCTTTTGCAATATCGTTCTCGACAATGATTTGTTGCACTGGAGCGTTGAGCAATACCTCTGCACCATGCTTGCGCGCGATAGCTTCGAGCGACGCTGGTACTGCGCGTATGCCGCCGTCGGGATACCATTCACCGAGCACGAGGTCGACGTAGTTCATAAGTGTATAAATACCGGGTGTGTCTCCAGGTGCGGTGCCGAGGAGCACGGTCTGGTACTGCAGTGCCTTGCGGAGCAGCTCGCTCTTGAACTTCTTTTCAATGATCTGTTTCTGCTTTTTAAACAGCGGCAGCTTCGCACCTTGGCGCATGACACGGAGCGTCATGAAGTCGCGGATAGAGTTGTAGTTTTTGTACATGAACTCTGCTTTGGAGAGCTCGTACTGCCATTTGGTTTCATTGAGAAATTCTTCGAGTACTTGTCCTGCGCCTGGTTCGATACTTTCAAAGAGCGCTTTGTTTTTCTCCATGTCTGCATAGAAATCGTAGCTTTTGCCATCGCTTTTGAGTGTGATCTGATACGAAGGAGCGAGCTTTTCGAGCTTGTAGTAGTCATTGATGTCTTCACCCACGACGCTAAAGAAATGCTCAAACACATCCGGCATCATGTACCAGCTTGGTCCCATATCAAACACAAAGCCTTGATCTTCAAAGACGCGAGCTCGCCCACCGATCATTTCATTTTTCTCGATGATCGTGACTTTGTAGCCAGCCTTGCCTAGCATGCCCGCGAGTGCAAGTCCGCCGATGCCAGCCCCGATGATGATTACTGATTTTTGTTCCATAGTGCTTTCCATAGTAACACGGTCTTGCGAAATGGGCTCACGACCACTCGTCTCGAAAATATGTCGTACTGACACTGCTCGATTTCATCTAGTAGTTCTTTGTATATAAATGCTGCTGCGTACACTGCCTTCCTCCCGTCTGGTGCGAGCATTGCTATGCCTGCGACACCCTTTTCATACAGAGCGCGTGTACGATCGATCTCGTAGTGCATCAGTGCGCGCCACGCATCGTCGACGATACCGTCTCGTATGTGTGCCTCGGTGACACCGTAGTGATCCATGTCTTCTTGGGGAATGTATACACGACCACGCTCGTCATAGTCTGCCTTGATATCGCGGAGGAAGTTCGTCATTTGAAATGCTTCGCCCAGCGCACGTGCATACGGCAATGCTCCATCCTGAAAGCCGATGATATAGCTCATCATATAGCCGACAACACTCGCCGAGCCGTGCATGTAGTGCTCGAGCTCGGCATAGGTAGCGTAGCGATCCTTGGACAAGTCTTGGCGCATAGCAGCGAGGAAGTCGTACGTGTACGAGACGGGGATGTGGTAGGTGTCGAGCACTTTTTTAAATGCAGCGATCGCAGGGTTGTCAGTCGAGGCACCACTCTCTGCGACAGCTTTCCATTCTCGTTCCCATAGTGCAAGCTGTGCATCACGATTATCTCCTGCATTGTCGACAATCTCGTCTGGTAGTCTGACAAACTGATAGAGTGTCCACACCGCAGTACGTACCTTTTTCGGAAAAAGAAATGTCGCACGGTAGTAGCCCGTACCGTAGTGTTTGATGATTGATCGCGGGCTGATGTAGGTAAGTAATGACATAGTGTTATTTCTTGCGAGTAGCGACGAGCTCGACGATCTGTTGCCAGAGTGCGGTGTCGGTATGGTACTGCTCGATCGCATGTGCGGCCTGCTGCATGTATCGATCGATCTCGGTACGAACAAAGTCGTACGCACCAGAAGTCTCAACCAGTGCACGAATACTATCGCGATCGGTATCAGAGAGTGTCGTCTGTCCGCGATAGGTTGCAAACTGTGCGCGGTGCTCTGGTGATGCCTCGTGTTCCATGTACCACGATAGGAGTGTCTGCTGTCCAGATACGATGTCTCCACAGGATGACTTGCCGGTCACGCTCGAGGGTAGTAAATCAATGAGGTCGTCTTGGAGCTGAAAGCCGACCCCGAGCGCCGTACCAAATGTATCTGCAAATGTATGTTTCTGATCAGTCATACCCGAGACGATGAAGCCGAGCAAGAGCGGCTGCACAAACGAGTATCGCCCTGTTTTCAATATCATTTTTTGTTCGATGAGTGCACGAGACTGCGGTGCCAGCACTGGTGAGAGTATGTCGAGTATTTGTCCGTGCGTGACTTCACTGACGAGTTGCTTGAACTGCCCCGCGACTGCATCTCGCGTGTCTGGGAACCGCATCGTGTAGTCAAACAAACAATCATACGCCCACACGAGCACGATATCTCCGAGCAGTATCGCCACCGCTTCTGCAGTACGCGCCCCGTACTGTGCTGCAAATACTCGATGTGCACAGAGTACGCCATGGCGCGTGTCTGCGCCATCCATGATGTCGTCGTGTATCAATGCAAACAAATGCAAGAGCTCGACACTCGCATAGAGCAAGAAATGATCTGCTGCAGTCTCAATCGTGTTGCCACTTGCAGTATGCACCAGATACGGACGAAACCGTTTGCCATCTTTGCCGAGTGTTGCCGCATACTGCGCAATCGTTGCGACATCGGTGCTCGGGCTATGACCTTGGAACTCAGCGATCTTGGCTGAGAGTAGCTCTGCGAAACGCGCATCAAACCATGTACGAAAGGTATCCATACTACAATAACTTCTTGAGATACTTACCAGTATGCGAGTACTTGTTGTTGGCGACGTCTTCGGGAGTACCACGCGCGACGATCGTACCACCGTGTACACCACCCTCAGGACCAAAGTCGATGAGATAGTCCGCGCACTTGATCAAGTCGAGGTTGTGCTCGATGACGACGACGGTGTTGCCTTTTGCGACAAGTCTGTTGAGCACACCGATCAGATTTTTCACATCATCATAGTGCAGTCCGACTGTTGGCTCGTCGAGCAAATACATTGTTTTCTCCAGATATGGTCGATAGAGCTCACTCGCGATCTTTACACGCTGCGCTTCCCCACCAGAGAGTGTGGTTGCAGACTGACCAAGCTTCACGTAGCCGAGCCCCACGTCGTTGAGAGTTTTTAATCGATCATTGATCGCAGGAATGTCTTGGAAGAACTCGAGCGCTTCTTCGACCGAGAGCTGGAGCACGTCGTATATAGACTTGCGTTTGTATTTCACGGTGAGTGTTTCTTTATCAAATCGTTTACCATTGCACACATCACACGTCACGTAGACCGTCGGCAAGAAGTGCATCTCGACTGCAATCTCACCATTTCCTTCACATGCTTCACAGCGACCACCTTTGACGTTAAATGAAAACCGGTTGAGCTTCCATCCACGTAGACGCGCTTCTTCAGTCGCAGCAAATATTTCTCTGATATGGGTAAATGCACCCGTGTAGGTTGCAATGTTGGATCGTGGCGTACGTCCGATCGGAGACTGATCGATCATGATAGCTCGCGCGAGATACTCGCTCCCCGTAAATGACGCACAGTTGAATGTCTGCGCAGAACGATGCTTGCGCTCAAAGCGTGCTTGGAGGTTCTTGTACAGCACATCATAGAGAAATGTACTTTTACCACTTCCTGAGACTCCGGTGATCGCCACCATTTTGCCCAGTGGCACCTCCACATTTTGATTGTGCAGGTTGTGCAGTGTCGCACCCACTACCTTGATCGTACCTTTGTCAGTATCACGACGCTTCTCTGGCACCTCGATAGACTCTTCACCACGCAGGTATGCGAGTGTACGACTCCCTGAGTCATTCTTTTTTGCAGCGAGCAGTGTTGCGAGGTCTCCCGAGACGATGACTTCTCCCCCATGTATCCCCGCCTTGGGTCCGATCTCTACCATGTAGTCCGATGCGAGGATCGTGTCTTCGTCATGCTCGACCACAATGATTGTGTTGCCGATATCGCGCAAGTCTTCGAGAGTCTTGATCAAGCGTTCGTTGTCACGTTGATGAAGTCCAATAGTCGGCTCATCGAGCACGTACATCGCACCGACGAGTCGTGAGCCGAGTTGAGACGCGAGTCGTATACGCTGCGCTTCTCCACCCGAGAGTGTGTTGGCAGTACGTGAGAGTGCGAGGTACTCGAGTCCGACGTTCAGGAGAAATGTGAGTCGGTCTTCTATTTCCTTGAGGATCACTTTGCCCACTTCTCTATCTTTGGCCGAGAGCTTGAGTGTCGCAAAGAAGTCAAATGCTTCTTCAACAGAAAAGTTGGTGAGCTCCACCACGTTTGTTTTAGACTTGGGTGTTTCGAGAAACACATTGAGTGCCTCGGGTCGCAAGCGCTTGCCTTCACACACAGTACAGGGCTCCGTCCCGCCAAAGAACTTGGTCCCGATACCATTACACTCCGGACATGCCCCATACGGTGAGTTGAACGAAAAGAGTCGCGGCTCGATCTCTGGAAATGAGTACCCGTCGTTGGGACAGCTAAACTTGGATGAAAGGAGAAATTCTTGGATTGCTTCGGTCTGCATTTCGAAGTCTTCGGATGTGCCGATCACTACTTGCACCAGTCCATCTGCCTCGAGCAGTGCTCGCTCTACCGCTTCAAACAGTCGCAACTCTGCATCACGCGGATTGTCTTTGAACTCATGCACCGCAAGCTCATCGACGAGTACTTCGATCGTGTGTTTATCATTTTTCTTGAGCTCGATACGCTCGCGCAGTTGGTGTATGCGTCCATCGACACGTACTGTGCTAAATCCTTTGCCAAGCAGATCATAGAGCAACTGATAGTACTCACCCTTGCGTCCACGCACCACAGGCGCAAACAACTGAATCCGTGTGTCGTTGAACTCCACACCCATTACCTTTTTCGTTTGCTTACTGTTCTGGCTTTTTGCAACTTCTTTTATTTTTGCGAGGATGAATGTGTTGATTTCTTCGGGAGAGAGCTTGGTGATCAGTGTGCCACAGACCGGACAGTACGCCTTGCCCACACGTGCATAGAGCACACGCAGGTAGTCGTATATCTCGGTGATTGTTGCAACCGTCGAGCGCGGATTGTTGGAGCGAGACTTTTGATCGATCGAGATAGCTGGCGAGAGGCCTGATATTTCATCGACATCAGGTTTAGGCATTTGGTTTAGGAACTGTCGCGCATAGCTTGAGAGCGACTCCACGTAGCGACGCTGTCCTTCTGCAAATATCGTATCAAATGCGAGCGAGCTCTTGCCGCTCCCCGACATACCGGTGATCGCGATCATTTTGCCGCGTGGCATTTCCACATCAATATTTTTCAAGTTGTGAGTACGCGCGCCTTTTACGACGATCATGCCTTCGGGGTGGTGTCCTGTTTTTTCTCGCAATTTCTTTTGCATACGGATAAATGCCCCTCGCATCGGCGTATAGGGGTAGGTATTGTCCCACTATAGTACCACAGGGCTGCGTGGGTGTATACTCTATGTATATATGAATATTTCCAAAACAGACGCGTCCATTATTCACTTTTTTAGAAAGATTTCGCTACCGACAGCACGTATATCGCTCTTTGTGGTATTTTTCTGGTTTGGGCTGCTCAAGGCACTCGGACTCTCGCCCGCTGGCGCACTTGTGCACGGACTCTTTGATAGTACACTCGGTGGCCTCATGACATTTGATACCTTCTATATTGGCTTTGCGCTATTTGAGTGTCTGATCGGTATTCTCTTTTTGTTCAAGGGCGCGGTGCGCATCGTCATCCCACTTCTGTTCATTCATATGATCATGACATTCCTCCCACTCGTATTTCTCCCTGGTGACAGCTGGCAGGCACCCTTTGTCCCCACCCTTGTCGGGCAGTACATTATCAAGAACCTCGTTCTCATCGCCGCCGCCATCGGTATCGCAGCGCATTTGCATCCACTGCCTCGCAAATAGCACACAGCACAACACCCCCTGATCATGGGGGTGTTTTCGTGGATTACTCAGTCGTCACTCCGTCGTAGTCTGCTTCGTTGTCCATTGCTTCTTGTTTGGTAGCGCGGACGATACCGTCTTTGTGGTGAGACGGTGCGTAGAGGGTATAGAGCTTGAGTGGTTCGCTCCCTGTGTTCATCACATTGTGCGGTGTACCTGCAGGTACGATCACCACATCTCCATCCCCCACCTTGTACTCAGTCTCTCCCACGATCACCGTGCCGAGTCCTGCTTCAAATCTGAAGAATTGATCATTCTCATCATGCGTCTCCATCCCGATCTCCTCTGCTGGCGCGAGCGTCATCAGCACGAGCTGTACATGCGCACCCGTATAGAGCACGTGACGGAAGTCAGAGTTCTCTTTGGTCAAATCCTCAATGTTCGCAAAATATCCTTTTTTCATATTTAAAGTATACGCTCAATACTATCACTATCCAAATTGACAAAAACTAAATAAAAGGTATTGTTCTTTAAAAATACTCATGACCCAAAAACGATTATGGCTTGTCTTGTATTTAGTATTAGCAATAGTTGGCGGAGTAGGTATAATATTTTTCTTGTTTATTAACTACAACAAACCACTACTAATCCGTTCAATTGGATGGACTGTGTTTTTTGCAATTATTGCTGCAATAAAAATATCTGACTCAATAGATTAATTCATACCCGCTCTTATGCGGGTTATTTTTATGAAATCCGAAACACCTTATGTGTCCGCGTCCCGCCGGATACCATTCGAACTCCTGTACCGAAATGCTGCGCAAGTAGCATGGTCACTACCTTGTTGGCATGCCCATTCTGCGCTCCCGCTCGCACGTATACTTCGTAGCTATCATCCCCAATCCGGACAACCTTATCTTCATGACTTTCTGGGTGAACGGTGACTTTGATGAGCATGAAGAAATTATCTATTCATAATCACCATCTTTTAAAACTCGGAGAACAACACCTTGAATAAAAACCTGTTCATCTTCTGTAAATTCCATAACTTGATGTTTTGGATTACTTGATTTTGGTTTCAAGATTACTGTTTTTCCTTCTTTCCAATACTCTTTGATAGTAGCATCATCACCTACCAAGGCTACTACATTTTTTCCTTGCGGTGGATTATATTCTTTACGACATAATACTAAATCACCATCGTTTATACCTACCTGATTCATAGAATCTCCAGAAACACGAAGTACGAAATATTTTGATCCAGTTGAAACATATTTTTTATCTACTTTCAAAAAATCTTCTGGGAGAGAATTTGCGATCATAAACTCACCACACCCAACAGACTCAAATAAAGGTAATTTAACTGTTTCTTTATTAAAATAAATTGATTCGATCGAAGTTTTAATAATTGAACTTTTTTCTAAGTTATCGCCTTTATTTAAAATACTATTAAAATAAGATCTTAAACTATCATCACATATATACACAAAAGTTCCTCGGATTCCCCGAGTAAGAATTGTTTTATAAATATTTTTAATATATTGTTCTAACTCAACCGGATCATGTACCCCGGCACGACCATTCCTATCGAGATATTTCTTTTTATCTACAAAAAATTTTTTATTTTTTGTGTCGTATCCAAATTCGGGGCCAATAATTACTCCTACATAATTCAAGTCATACCCTTGGACTGTATGAATACATCCAACTTCGTTTATGGCATTGGGTGCATTTACCCAATCTGTCGCGGTAGAATTCCACACGCCTTTATATCCTCCAATTTCAATATCATAAGGCTGAACACCATTTCTTGTATGCCAAGGCCATGCATATCCCGCTACTACTCGAGAAAGTCCATATTTTTTATCTTTTTGTTTTATATCTGAAACCATGCCTTCAACGCTTTCATAGACTTTAAAATCATAATTTTCAAAACTTGTTTTATCTGGAACCTTAAGATCAAATAAATCCTCAATAAAATGAATATACTCATCACCAGCTCCTATGCGCATTTGTGTTGTAAGTTTATAATGTTTTGCATTTAGATTATTAAAATCTTCCTTTCTAACATCAGAAGGTTTGATACTTTGATTTTCATCATAAAAAAATATTTGATGTTTTGAGGTTTTCATTATCCAATCAAGATTCGTCGACTCTGCAGACAAGTTAAGAAATCTGTTTATATTGTCATAAGCACCCATGCCCATAATATTTTTTCTCCTTTGTAAACGATGTGCTTCATCGACGATTACAAGATCATAAGCTCCTCGCGCTACTTTATTTGGCCCAATTACCATTCCACTACTCAATCCTTTTATTTTACTAAAAACTTTTCCAATAGTTTTTCGAAGAGAAGTCATTGGTACTACGAGGGCCATCTTTAGGTGTTTTGTTTCATCTTGTTCTTTTAAATATTTAAAAAGATAGGTTGCAAGAATTGTTTTACCTGTCCCTGGTTTTCCATTTATAATATACGTTTGAGCTTGATTATTTTTTAAATCTTCAAAAATTTGCCGAGCAACAATAAACTGATCTTCAGTTAATGATTTATAGGGAGAATATTTAAAAAGGTCTGTATTTTTTAAATCTTCTAAGGTATTTTTTGCAATACCCATTTCTCTAAACTTTTCCCAGATTAGTTCAAATTTTGCTTTATATTTTGGACGATCATAGTAGTTATGATTTTGAAGACCACTATTACCATTTTGAAGAGTAAATATTTGATCGGCCGACATATATTGAATAAGCCATGACTCAATATCTAAAGCAGCTGATTTATTAAATTCTTCATCAGTTACAATATGTATTTTATTTAGTTTTTGTCGTTCAGGATTTTCATAGTGCTGACGACTTCTATGAAATACATTTACTGTTTCACCTATATACGCCTCCTTTCCATTTTCTGCAACATATACAACTGGCCAATTTTTCCCAAAACGGTAGGCTTTTATGTTTTGAAAATTATCTCTATTAAATTTAAACGATTGTATTTTTGACATACATTACAGTTCATTATATTTATCTGATTTTCCTTTCGCTTTCTCTACTGGATATTTTTGCTCATTTTGATCCATTTTTTTATCAAGTGCTTCGACAAGATCTATATTGTAGTAGTTTGAAAGAAGAACAAGCCAATAAAAGACATCTGCAAGCTCGTCATTTATTTTACCGGCACGCTCAGGTTTAAGCTGATTGTCTTTTGTCCACTGATACAACTCAAGCACTTCTGAAGCTTCTAGATTCAAAGATATTGCAAGGTTCTTTGGGTCATGAAATTGAGACCAATCACGATCGGCTGAGAATTTTTTGATACGCTCTACGAGAGCAGTAAACCTGCTGGCGTTTTCCATATTGATACTATCCCACACTTCCCCTTCTTTCACAAACCCCTACCCCGCCGTACAAATTGACAAATAAGTGATATATGTTACAATAATAAAAACGCACATTTTATGACACAGACTGCAACTAACATGATCGACGCCACCATCGAGTGGTACGTTTCCTTTATGAAAAAGCCAGAATATGGTGATCGTGCAAACGGTGGGATGGACGGGTTTGGATCAATACTCGCCACCTTTGCTAAAATGAGTGTACATACTGCGACAACAATCACGGACGAGCAGATCAAGATCTTTTCAGATGAATTGAGGAAGTACGCGACACCGTATGCCGAAAGGAAGGGGCAACTGACGCTAGATGTGGACTGGGCACCAGAATACCCTCTTTCAAAATTTCTGTGTAAAGCTCAGATACCCAACACCTTCTTCCCTTCCAGAACAATGGTGTGGCTCGATTTCCAAAAAGAAACGGTACATACCGACTGGCAAAATGACACTATGATCTATCCAAAAGAAAAAGCTGCGTAACCATACGCAGTAGTCCCCTGTAGCAATACAGGGGAATTTTTATACAAAAAAAACCAGTGTGTCGTGTGACACACTGGATGATGAACATGGGAGAAGCGCTGACTAATTGTCGAGCGGACTCCAAACGAACGATGATTTCTTTGCCTTCATGATGAAGCTCATGTTGAGCCTCTCCAGCCCTCTGACCTTGTCGCTTGTAAGTGTGCTCCGGTAATTACTTAAATCAGTGCGGGAAACATCCTCGAGCACGTAGTACTTGATCAGTGCAGCAATCTCAATCTCTCTGGTGTCACCTTTTTTGGTTTCATCATAGAGGCCGAGATTTTCAAACAACCTTGCCAACTGCTGAGGATGAGCACCAATAGCGAGGTACTCTCGTATCCGAGAAGAGATAATCCGGGCGATTTTTTCTTTGTCAGAATACTGCGCCAGAAGCGCGATAGTAATCTGATGAGGATACTCCAATCCTTCCAGAAGCTGCCATTCGATATTGCGATCGATGGCTTCCTGGGATTTTCGCGCATCACGGCGCGCAATAGCAGGGTTGATACCGTATACCATAAGCAGGGCGACTCCTCCGATACAGAGAAGTATGAACATAACTGGGTGCATAGTTTTTATTTTTAAAGGTTCAAGTATAAGTACATTATATCACTTTTTTGTACAAAAGTCAATACCTTTCTCTTACTATCGATTCATCACCGTAATAGTGAGCTGCAACACCGTCGCAAAAGAAACCCAGAGCAGATATGGGATGTTGGCAAGCGCGATCCAGCGCACGTGTGGGTAGATAGCGACTATCGCCCAGATGAGCGTAATGAGTACGAGTACGATGTCGATTGAGGCGAGTAAGTTATTTTTAATACCAAACTGGAAATAGGTAAATGAAAAGTTGAAGATGAGGTTGAGGATGAATGGAAGTACTACTGCAAACGAGAGCTCCCCTTTCCATGTTTTGTAAAAGACAGTGCCAAATGATACAGCGATGATCGCATAGAGCACGCTCCACACCGGCCCAAAAAGCCAGCTCGGTGGAGCCCATGATGGTCGCAGGAGTTGTGTATATGAGGTAGATGAATCCATACTAGTGAACTACGCGAGTGTCATGAGGTACAGGGTCAAGAGTGTCATCGCAAGGATAGAAAGTGCGGGGATGAATTTGGTAAATCGATCATGGACCTTGAGGTGCATCGAGAGTGCGCCGAGCATGAGAAATGCAAGCAGGCCAAGCGCAAGTACTGTAGCGGTATACATGAGTGCTGGTGCCACGAGTGTCGCAAGGAGTATGAGCGCGATAGCAACCTTGAGCGTACCTACCACATACACTGACCATACCGGCAGACCATATGCGGCAAACTCTTCTCGCATGTTGCCCGCATCGCCACCGCGATACTGTGTACGTTTGTGGAAACGCAGTATCCATACATTGATGAGTCCAAGTGCAATAATGATTTGAAGCAAAGAAACCAGTACGCCTGCTGTGTGTGGTGTCATATGTATATAGTCTAGCACGTATTGGTGCGTGCTATGGATTGATATACGTCTTCTCCCGCAACACACCGATCTCATCACGGAGGATCGCTGCGGTTTCGAAGTCGAGGAGCTTCACGGCTTCTTTCATTTCTGCTTCTTTTATTTTTATGAGTTTCTCGATCGGGTTTTTGCCTTTGGTCTTGCGCCCCTTCTGGTCCTTTTCGATCTGCGCAAACAGCGCGAGGTCGAGTGCGAGCTCAGCGTTGACGGCCTTGGCATGATCACTCTCCATACCTTCGGTGATGTCACGGATCACTTTGCTAATAGTCTTGGGGGTAATGCCGTGCTCTTTGTTGTACGCGAGCTGTTTCTCACGACGACGGGTGGTCTCGCCGATCGCGCGCTCCATCGAGCCAGTCATCTGGTCGGCATACAGTATGACGCGACCATTGGCATTGCGCGCTGCGCGACCGATCGTCTGGATGAGTGAGACTTCGCTACGGAGGAAGCCTTCTTTGTCCGCATCGAGAATACCGATGAGTGACACCTCGGGCATGTCCAAGCCCTCGCGTAGCAGGTTCACGCCGACGAGTATGTCGAACTCTCCTTTTCGAAACTTGGTGATGATCTGGATGCGTTCAATCGTCTTGATATCAGAGTGCAAATACTCAGCCTTGATCTTGCGATCCTTGAGATATGCAGAGAGGTCTTCGGCCATACGTTTGGTGAGTGTCGTTGCGAGCACGCGTCCACCGGTCGCAATTTCTTTTTCGGCTTCTGTGATGAAGTCTTGGACTTGGCCCAAGTACTCACCCTTTTCTAAAATAGGTCGCACCTCTACGAGCGGATCGACGAGTCCTGTCGGTCGGATGATCTGCTCCACGATCTGCTCTGAGTTCTCCGCTTCGTATTTGCCCGGTGTAGCAGAAACAAATATGGTCTGACCAATGCGCTCTTTAAATTCTTCGAACTTGAGCGGTCTGTTGTCTTTGGCGCTTGGAAGTCTGAAGCCAAACTCGACAAGTGTCGTCTTGCGCGATGCATCTCCTGCGTACATACCACCAAGCTGTGGGATAGTCACATGAGACTCATCGATAAAGAGCATAAATTCTGGTTTGCCATCTTTGTCATGAGGAAAGTATGAAAGCAGCGTTTCTGGTGGCTCCCCCGCTGCTTTGCCCGACATGTGACGAGAGTAGTTTTCGATACCGGAGCAGTATCCCATCTCACGGATCATCGCGAGGTCGTACGTCGTGCGACGCTTGATGCGTTCTGCTTCGAGGAGTTTGCCTTCTGCTTCAAAATGTTTGAGTTGCTCTTTGAGCTCGTGCTCTATGTCGCGCACTGCGCGATCTTTTTCTTCGCCATTGGTGATGAAGTGCTTTGCTGGGAAAATGTATACAAATGGTTCGTCCTCAGTGATGATACGTGACGATACAGGATCTATTTTTACGATACTTTGCACGACGTTGCCGGTGAAGTCGATCTGGTACATGATCGTGTCAGAGACGGGCATGATGTCGATCTTGTTGCCAAGTGCTCTGAATGTTCCGCTCTCAAGGTCGGCATTGGTTCGAGAAAAATGAATCGAGATGAGACGCTCCATTGCTTGGGTACGCGAGAGCTTCATACCTTTTTCTATTTTAAAATTTGTCTTTTCATACTCCACAGGACTACCGAGACCGTAGATACATGAGACTGACGCAACAATGATCACGTCTTTGCGCGTGAGCAATGCTTGCGTTGTGGCATGGCGAAGTCGATCGATTTCTTTGTTGATCTGTGCGTCTTTCTCAATAAACGTATCCGTGATCGGCATGTACGCCTCGGGCTGGTAATAGTCGTAGTACGAAACGAAGTAGTGGACGACGTTGTCCGGGAAATAGCTTTTGAACTCCTGAGCAAGTTGTGCGGCGAGTGTTTTGTTGTGCGCGATCACGAGTGTCGGCTTCTGCACGCTCTCTATGATGTTGGCCATAGTGAATGTCTTACCGGTTGCGGTCGCTCCCAGCAGTGTTTGCATCTGCTTGCCGTCCTTGAGCCCTTTGACCAACGCCTTGATCGCAGCTGGCTGGTCACCCGCCGGCTGGTATTCTCCTGAGAGTTTGAATTGCATACAGCAATACTACCATACCCTAAAAATCGTACAGTGCTTCGTCATACGAAATAGCGTATGCCTTGTGCACGATCTGATACGTCAGAAACGAAGCAATGGCTGTGAATATGAGAATGTAGAAAAATGATTTACGGAGGATCATGGGATAAGTATAGCAATTATTTTAAATTATTTGCGTAATTGACAAAAGTAGTATGGTTTGTTACGATTAATTTACAAACGGCTTCGGCCCTCCTTAGTAATAAGGTAATTGCATAATGATACAAATCTATGTTACAATAGGTTGGTCACTATGAAAAAGAACCTCGTGTAGATACGTCTCCACCGGGGGCTTTTTCTTTTTGAGTAGAAAACTTATGATAATGATCAGTCAGAAAAGTAATGTCTTCTGTTTTATTACGAAGTAGAAACGATAGCTTTTCTCTGCTCGGTGCCAATATTCTGTTAAAGACATTGTTTTCTTGCAGAAACCCAACAAGACATCCAAAATCTCCGTCTCCTGTAACAAGAATGAAAGAGTTTGTTTTTTTAGTATAAAAATCTGAAACTGCCTTCAAAACTAATTCGGCATCACAGTTTCCTTTAACGATACCTTCTACAGAAATCGTTTGTTTGAAAATGAGAATAAATCCACTTTCTTGTAAATGTTGATAAAAACTCGTTCTATCAGGAATGAGTCCTATAAATACAAAAACGTTTTTAGGATTATACTTTTGGCGAAGCCATCCCCGAAATTTTTTGTAATCAATATAAAATCCCAGCTCTTTTGCGGCCCGATACAAATTGTTGCCATCGATATAGATATTTAACTTCATTTCTATACTATACCGAACCGAGATAAAGAAAATATAAAGTTATTTCTTATAATACCGCTCCACAAATGCCTTTTTGTACTCAAAAAATGTGCCGTCGAGGATAGTCTCTCGGATCTTTTCTACCAATCGCAAGAGGAAATGAATATTGTGAATACTTGCAAGTGTACCGGCAGTCATTTCATCTGCACGGAAAAGGTGCGCAATGTACGCGCGAGTGTGATGTGTACACGTGTAGCACGTACAACCCTGCTCAAGCGGACCGAAGTCTTCGACGTATTGTGCATTTTTGATATGGATTTTGCCGTCGTGTGTAAAGAGTGTGCCGTGTCGCCCGATGCGTGTCGGGAGCACGCAGTCAAAGAGGTCACACCCAGCTTGGACTCCTTCAAAGAGGTCGATAGGCTCTCCGATGCCGAGTAGGTGTCGCGGTTTGTCTTCGGGCAATATTGCATTGACCCACCCTACGGCGGTCCCGATGTCGTCTTTGGTAAATGACCCGCCAATACCGTAGCCGTCAAACGGCAGTGCGCCGAGATCTCGTGCGGCCTTCTCTCGCAAATCTTGGAAGCGTCCACCTTGTACGACACCAAAGAGTGCTTGTTTCTTTTCCACATCGAGTGCTTCATGTGCATCGATACACCGCTTGGCCCATGCATACGTACGCGCAAGAGACTTCTCTTGATACTCGTACGGCGCACTCGGGCTCGTGCATTCATCAAATGCAAATATCATGTCCGCGCCTATCTTCCATTGTGCGAGCATCGAACTCTCGGGAGTAAAGAGGTGTTTGTCACCGTTGAGATGACTCTTGAACGTCACACCTTCATCAGTCACTATCGCAAGCTGCCCTTTGGTCGCAGATATGTCTGAGACAGCGTCACCTGTTGCAACCTTGGACACGTTGTTACCAAATGCTGCTCCGAGTGAAAATGCCTGAAATCCGCCACTGTCGGTCATGGTAGGTCCGTGCCAGTCCATAAACTTCCCAAATCCTCCCGCCTTCTCCACCACATCAGTGCCTGGCTGGAGATACAGATGGTATGTGTTGGCAAGTACGACTTGTGCGCCGAGGCTGCGTATCTGCTCAGTCGTCAGAGACTTGACCGTCGACTTGGTCCCCACCGTCACAAATGCCGGCGTCTGTATGACACCATGTGGAGTCACCAGCTCCCCCGCACGCGCAAGTGTGCCGTCTAGTTTTTTCTGTATCGTAAATTTCACTGTAGTAGTTGTAGCACCTCTTTACGAATACGCAATACTAAACACTTTGTTGAGTATGCCGTGACGGACCATGAGAATCTCGGGTGATGAGTAAACCGGCACAGAGAGACCGTCAGGACCAGTACGTTCGACGCGTACATAGTACAGGCCTTGCGGTAGGTGGAGGTAGTAGCGACCAGCACGAGTTGTAGTTATTGTTTTTATCAGACTATTGTCTACTGCAGAGTGCACTTTCATCGTTACATGAGCGAGCGGCTTGCCATAGAGGTCGTAGATGCGACCCATATGTTTCGCGCGCTTGGCCTGTCTACGAAAGATAAACGCTGCAATATAGAGAAGGAAAATGATCACGTTGTACATTTGTGGATAGATGATGAGACTCGCCACCACCACTGCAAATGTCGTAAAGAAAAGCGTATTGAAAAGTCGTTCAGCGATTTCTTCTCGTCGAGAATAGTGCACCGATAGATCGCCGTTGTTTTTCGCAAATGCTGCTGTGTCAAAGTCGAGCGGGTCGATCGGGATGTTCTTTTCGATCGGAATCGCAGGATCATACGGCAAGTAGTCACCAAAGTACGGCTTTTCGTACAATTCATCACGCATATTTTTCTGTGCGATCACGTGTGATGGAAAGAGGTAGTTGGTCTTGGAGAGTACCATTTTGTAAACACCAGGTTTCGCAATAAATCCATATCGACCTGATGAGTCAGTGATCGATGTTTCGACTACATTTCCATCTATATCGATGAGTGACACTCGTACAGGGTCGACTGGCTGCTTGGTGATCGCATCATACACCGTACCCCACGGCACGGGCTTTTTGCGAATACCGAGCGCAGCCAGCAGCAGTGCCCATAGTCGCAATGGTATGAGTATAAACTCAGGTCGTGCAAGTGGGTTCAAGAACAACACAGACGCGAGAACAATCGCTCCACCGATTGCGGTGACTGTCGCAATAATAGCCTTGATAGATACTTCGATGATTGCTACTTGCGCAGGAGTGAAGTTGCGTTTGATTGCTTGCTTGATCGGTGAGTCCAGTACGATAGTAGGTTCTGGACGAGGTCTCGGAGTATCTACTACTGGAGCTGGTACTACTGGCACTACTTCTACTACCGCCTGTGGTGCAGAAGGTGTCGATGGTTGTACACCGACGAGTCCGGCACCTGCAATATTTGAGCCACTAGAACTCCTACCTCCGCCTCCGCCAGCATCTTCGTCATCAGGCTCCGGCTCTGGTTCGGGTTCGGGTTCGGGTTCGGGATCTGGTGGTGGAGGTGTGGGATCGGTCAGTGTAATGGTTTGCGAAGTTTCTGCAGAAACATTGCCTGCAGCGTCTTTGGCCCACGCATAGAGTGTGTACGAACCATACGTAGAAAATGTATAGGAAGCTGGAGCGCTTGCCTGCCATCGCTCATCGGAAGCTTCTGGAAGAGTCGCTGACTCTGTGAGCATATATCCGGTAGCGCCAGTATTATCAAGAGCGTCAAACGCTACAGAAACAGTGAGGTTTGATCCGGAACTCGGCATAGTAAACGAAACAGTTGGCGCCTCGGTGTCTGGATCACCACCTCCGCTACTGCAAACTTCTGTTTTTACATCAAACGATGCTTGTACTCCTTCGATAGTTATTACTGGGGAATATGATTCATCACAATCAAGCGCAGTTAAGGTTATTTGAACACTATCTCCATTAGAAACGGTCGGTACATCTATTTCTCCATTAACCAAATAACCACAGTCTCCTGCGTAGCACTCACTAAGAGTAATAGCCGCAGATACACCCGGACTGAGACCGTCTACGGTTATGGCATTTGATTTTATGGTTGTTTTTTTAGGAATATTTTCTACAGAATCGAAAGAAAAAGGATCTGGATATATATCTAAAAAAGTAAAATTAAATATTGTTCCAGTAGCCTTTACTCCCCCCTCAGACGTCATACCGTATAGTAGACTCTGTGATAGCATAGCTAAGGACCCAACGGGACGTATTCCGGTAGACAATACATCTCTAACGGAATACGTATTGTCTGCTAAATCATAAGAAAAAAGTACCCCGGCATTATTGGCGCCACCTACTGATGTAGTACCGTAGACTTTACGTACTCCATCAAAAAGTAGTGCGCTATTGAAATCAGCATCATTTGCGGTTTCAAAATTGTGTAACACTGTGTACTGTTCACCTCGTATAGAAAAAATAACACCAAATTTAAATTCTCCTTCAGACCTAGTTCTTCCATACAAGGTTTTACCTACCGCTGTCAACGCTCCAAATGGGGCAGTTCCTTCGACCTTATTTCCAAAAGAATATGCCGTTTCATAAATACTTTGCGTAAGATTGAATCTAAAAATAACACCATTATCATCCGGGCCACCCTTGGTTGCCATACCGTACAAACTGTTTTCGTTTTCGAGATACGTGAGTGACCCTATAATATCTATACCACTATCAAAATTATGCAAGACTGTATAAGTCCCATCACTCAAAGTATAACTAAATATTACCCCTGTTGCATTTGTTCCCCCTGTAGATGTCGTTCCGTAGAGCTTTTGCTCACTTTCTACATATGTGAGAGAGGTTTTTGGATTGGATCCTTCCGCACCAGCAAAATCTTTTACTGTTACATATTCAGTTCCATCTACGCGTAATGAAAATATTGTCCCTTGATCGCTTGCCCCTCCTGCAGTTGTCGTTCCGTAAAGCTTTTGCTCACTTTCTACATATGTGAGAGAGCCCGTAGGAAGTACCCCTTCAGGCGTATTAAACTCATGTAAGATAGAACAAGTTGCACCATAGGGATCGTAAGCAAATACCACCCCTAGGTTATTTATTCCACCTCGGGTTGTCATTCCATAGAGCTTTTTCTCACTTTCTACATATGTGAGAGAGCTAGTAGGTTGAAAGCCACATTCTACACCAGTGTCACCGAATGAATATGGATAATCAATAAGATCTTGTGCGCTAGCCAAGAAAATACCTGACACTATGATAGTCAAAACCAAACAAATTGTTACTATTAGTTTTTGAAAAAATTTCATACTAAATACCTACAATAATTTAGTATACTACAAACTATCGTACTATTACCCACTTGAGCGCCTGTAAATTGATGGGAGTTTTTGCATACAATTTCTGAAATGGATCACGCGGGTCGGTCGCAATGCGCTCGATCTCTGCAAGCACTGCGGTGTCGGTCGACTGATACGCGATCAGCCCTCCCACCGCAAAGTCTACGTCTCGTGGCATGCGCACCTCGTACTCACCTCCACCTCTGCCGATCATCGTGATCGCGACATTACTCCCAGCCACCGTACCGGAAGTCTCACGTCCTGGCGCACTAAACAGTGTAACCGTCGCATAGTCTTCTCCTACCGATGACACCGTCCCAAGCGCAATACTGCCAAACGCATATGCGATTTGTCCTTCGGTGATCCCTTGCGCTACACCCGCATCTACTGTGACGGTGTCGTAGAGACTACGGTTGGGTAGTGTGACCACATGTGCAAGTGTCCCACGAGTACTCGGTAGACGATTGAGCTCGGCTTTGAGCTCGGCGTTTTCTGTTTGCATGAGTGCTGCAGTACTGAGCTCTGCATCGTATGACTCGAGTGTCGTTTGTAGTTCAGTGATCTTGTCTACAAGTGCACGCTTGGACGAAAGAGTGCTGACAATAGTACCAGCAGATGCGAGTGGTTTATGTGCGATCGTATTGTTTACGACTACTTTTGTCATACCCCATACCAGAAACACACCTCCGATGATACCAACAAGGCTCATTATGAGACGTTTGCGTTTATGTGACTGTTTGGCACTACGGCTATATGACAACATGTTCATCAAGGGGGATTATGACACTTTCGTATTGTTCAAAGTTTTCTAAAATAATACCCGTCCCACGCGCTACTGCCGACAATGGGTCCTGGGCAATATGCACTGGTAACGACAACTCATTTTCCAATAGTGCTGGTAGTCCTGGCAAAAGCGCGCCACCTCCAGTCAGTACGATCCCGCTCTGGAGCACATCGGCCATCATTTCTGGTGGTGCAGTTTCGAGTACTTCTTTGATCGCAGTCACGAGGAACCCGATCGGTCGCATGAGTGCTTCGCGTATATCACCATCGGTGACGACGAGTGCACGTGGTAGTCCACTGACGAGGTCGCGGCCACGGACTTCTATCTCGGCATACTCTGTCTCGATCGCAGAACCAAGTGCAAGCTTGACACTCTCTGCGGTCGGTTCTCCCACCAGTAGTTTAAATTCATCTCGCAAATACTCGATCACGCGCTCATTGAAATGATCTCCTGCAATCCGCAAATTGAGGGATCGTACGACACCACCGAGTGCGATAAGTGCAATGTCGGTCGTCCCTCCGCCAATATCTATCACAAATGTTGCCTTGGCATCGAGCACTGGTAAACGCACACCTATCGCAGCTGCCATTGCTTCTTCGACGAGATACACTTCTCGTGCACCCGCATCGATGGCAGCGTCGTAGACTGCGCGCATCTCAACGTTGGTAATACCACTCGGTACACCGATCACAACTCGTGGACGGAAGAATTTCTTGCTCATCATTTGCGCCTTGCGGATAAAGTATGCGAGCATCTCCTCTGTCATATCAAAATCTGAAACAACCCCTTCGATCAGTGGTCTGATGATTTGTATATGTGCAGGGGTCTTGCCCCACATTTTCTTGGCTTCATGCCCAACCGCCACGATCTGTCCTGTTTTTTGGTTCACAGCCACGATCGATGGTTCGTTGATGATGATGCCGTACCCACTGAGATACACAAGTGTGTTAGCAGTACCAAGATCGATACCAATATCATTTGAAAATCTGCGATAGAGAGATTTAAACATGCTTAGTATGCCTTCGCGAAAAGTACACGCTGCGTAGAAGGGTTACCTGTTTTTATACAAGCACCTGATTCGACCTTGTTATCAAATGGAATACAACGAATAGTTGCGCCGACCTCTTCTTTAATTTTCTTTTCTGTTTCTGGAGTACCATCCCAATGCGCCATAACAAATTTCCCGCCTTCAATAGCAGAAACAAAATCATCCCATGAATCTATAGTAATAGTATTTTCTTCCAAACGTTGTTGCGCAGTAACTAAGAGATTGGTCTGCATGATATCCAATATATCTCTCACCGCTTCACCAAATATTTCTGAGTGATATGAAATACCTATTTTCTCTCCGGTATCTCTTCGCACTGCCATGCATTGTTCTTTTTCAATATCTTTTGGACCAATTTCTATGCGAAGTGGTATCCCTCGCTTTTCCCATTCGAAAAACTTTTCTCCTATCGACATATTTTCTCGATCATCAACATGTACAGTTCGAATACCGAGAGCTTCTTCGATTTGTTTCTTGAGTATAGAAACAATCGGCAATACTTTTTCTTTACTATCGGCCTTAAAAATCGGAACAATAACGACTTTCATTGAAGCCATTTTTGGAGGAAGCACCAAACCTTTGTCATCACTATGTGTCATGATCAATCCACCGATAGATCGTGTTGAGAGACCCCAACTCGTCTGCCATCCGTACTGTAGTGTATTGTTCTGGTCGAGATATTGCACTTCAAACGCTCTAGCAAAATTATCTCCGAGATTGTGCGAAGTTGCATATTGCAATGCCTTGCCATCTTGCATCATTGCTTCACAGCAATATGTCTTGAGCGCACCAGCAAATCGTTCACTCTCAGTCTTTTCTCCGATAACAACAGGGATTGCCATATAGTCTCTTGAAAAGTTTTTGTATACGTCGAGCATTTGTCGCGCAAAGTCATCTGCTTCTTGTTCATTCTGATGTACGGTGTGACCCTCTTGCCATAGAAACTCAGTAGTTCGGAGAAATGGTTTTGTACGAAGTTCCCATCGCACCACATTTGCCCATTGATTGATCAAGAGCGGCAGATCTCTATATGATCGTACCCATTTTGAAAATACTTCATACATGATCGTTTCAGACGTAGGACGGATCACGAGTGGCTCATCGAGTTTCTCACCACCTGCGTGCGTGACAACTGCAACTTCTGGTGCAAAGCCTTCTACGTGCTGTGCTTCGCGCTTGAGAAACTTTTCAGGAATCAATAACGGAAAATAAGCGTTTTGCACGCCTTTGTTTTTGAATTCTTCATCGAGTGTTTGCTGAACCTTTTCCCAGATAGCATATCCGTTGGGTTTAATAACCATACAACCCCGAACTGGTGAGTTTTCTGCCAGGTCAGCTGCCGCAATAACATCAAGGTACCATTGAGAATAATCCTCAGCGCGCGGAGTAATAGGCTTGTCGTGTGACATTTGCATACCCTATAATCGCACATTTTAGGCAATAAAAAAAGCTCTCTATTTAGAGAGCTAAACCTTTAGAAAAATCACAGTAACTTAACTTGAAATGATTTAGAACCGTTTTTACCTTCATAAGAGATATGTTTTTTATCTTCACGGCCATTTTCTACAAGATAGTCGCTTTTGAACGAAAGGCCATACTCGACCTGATTCCCATTATTTGATGGAAAGAAACTTAATAACACATCCTTTATATCCGAGTTTCCTTCAATTCCCACCGTAGGAACAATGAACTCAAGGTTTTGGACAGAAAAAGAATATTGTTGAATTTGAAAACAGATTTCAATTTCACCTTCTTCACCATCATGCCACTTGTGCTTTAAGTTTATTAAAAACTTTCTTCCAATAAGATCTGAAAGATGTTTTATACCAAAGTATCTTAGAAAAACTTGTGAATCTTTTTTCATTGTTATTTTTTTAAATTGTACAAATTCGTTATGTTCTCATAATAACATTATTATAAATAATTGTCAATATACTCCACTTGCCAAAACCCCTTCTAAATGCTATTGTTTTGGCTCCGTATCCCTGCTTCGCTAAGCTACGCAGGGCGCAGGAAATTATTCAGTAATTAAGGTCGGGCTCGTTCCCTTCCTGCTACAGATTGTATGAAAAAAGAACACTCACCCACTAGCCTCATGGAGGCAGGTGTCCACTACGGTTATACCCGTACACGACGCCACCCTACCGTTACCCCATTCCTCTATGGAACCAAAAACGGTGCTGACATCATCGATGTCGAAAAAGTTATTCCTCAGATCGAAGCTGCAGCCAAGTTTCTCGCGGAGCTCGGCGCTGCTGGCAAGAACGTCCTTTGGGTCGGTGTCAAACCAGAAGCTCGCACAAGTGTGATCGAAGTAGCGTCTGCACTTCGACAGCCATACGTAACAGAACGATGGATCGGAGGAATACTGACCAACTTCCCGCAGATCAAGCAACGTATCGACAAGCTTGAGAAAATGAAAGAAGAACGTGTCTCTGGAGAATACGCAAAGTACACCAAGAAAGAGCAGCTCCTACTCAACCGTGAAATGGAACGTCTCAATAAGTATTTCTCTGGATTGCTTGGTTTGGCAAAAATGCCAGAAGCAATGGTAGTCGTAGACTCCAAAAAAGAGCACATTGCAGTACTTGAAGCTCGCAAGATGAACATCCCTGTGATCGCACTAGGCAACACCGACTGTTCTATTCGTGCGATCGAATACCCCATCGTTGCAAATGATTCATCTGCATCGAGTATTTCGACAATCCTTGGTATACTCAAGGACGCTTTCGAAGGAAACAAATAATTTATTAATCTAGCTCCTAATATCATAATGAGTACTATCACCACTGAACAAGTAAAAGAACTTCGTGACGCAACAGGCGTCTCTGTTATGCAATGCCGTAAAGCACTCGAAGAAGCTGAAGGCGACATGGACAAGGCAATGATCATTCTTCAAAAAAAGGGTGCGGAAATCGCTGGTAAAAAAGCTGATCGTGATGCATCTGACGGCCTCGTCATCGTACGTACCGATGGTACACGCGCACTGACACTGATCATGAACTGCGAGACTGACTTCGTCGCAAAAAACGATGACTTCGTGAAGCTTGCAAATACACTCGCTGATATGGCATGGGAAAAAGGTGAAGCAGCTGCACGCGAAGCTGCTCCTGCGCTCATCAATGATGTTGTGCTCAAGATCGGTGAAAACATCAAACTTGGTGATATCTCAGAAGTAACCGGAGCTGTAGTTGGTGCCTATACGCACCACACCGGCAAGACTGCAACTATCGTAGTACTCAACGGCGGAACTCCAGAAGTCGCAAAAGATATCGCAATGCATACCGCAGCAATGAAGCCCAAGTATGTACACACCACAGATATCAATGATGCTGACCGCGCGCAAGTAATGGAAGTACTCAAAGGTGAAATGGAAGCAATCGATAAACCAGAAGAAATGAAAGCGCAAATCATGCAAGGCAAAATCGCGTCTTACTTCAAAGAGCAGACGCTTGATGAGCAACCATTTTTCAAAACCCCTGAAAAAACCATCAAGCAGTATGCGCAAGATGCAGGTGCTACGGTGGAGCGGTTTGTGACGTATACTGTATAGTACATGATCACTGTAGTTGCTTTTATCACCCTCGGGCTCATCGTGCTGACCTGGCTGTACAGTATGTACGCCTCATGGAAGGTGACGACAGGTGCACCACTTCCCGTCGCACAGACTGCACCACTCCTTGCACAAGTAGACAAAGGGGTACGTCTATCTCGCCGTGGATGGTACAGCGCACTCGCACGCTTGAAGCAGGCACTCGCATGGGGTACGTCACGGGCGCAAAAGGCATTCCTCAAAGTGTTCCCCAAGGCCGCCCCAGCATTTGCCAAACGCGATATACTCACCGGGCTCACTCATGGCCCATCGTCATACTTCCTCAAATCTATCTCAAAGACTCCCGCCGCAAAACCGAAACGTTTGCCGCACAATAAAAACATGATATAGTCTTGGGACCAATCGATCACGAACAGTGGTCGTACGCCGGAATAGCTCAGTTGGTAGAGCTCCCGTTTTGTAAACGGGTGGTCGTCGGTTCGAGCCCGACTTCCGGCTCTAGTTTATACACCTCGTCTGTATAGTCATTGCGCGGGTCCCACATCATCCATGAGTAGATACCAAGGTCTGCTGCTGCCTGTATCTGTGCACGCACCATACTCGCATCGTATGACACACCAAGGAGATCAAAGTCTTGGAACCATGGCCTAATCTTGTCTCTATCAATACCGACAGCTTCAAGCTTTGCGATACCATCAGAGAGAGCTTGGTACATAACTTCATACGGTTTCTCAGCAGGTACTTCTATACCGTAACTTCCATTCCAAAAGTGTGATGGGTACAGCATTGGCGCAAGCGCATCTACTTGGGGAGCGATGAGTACTGCTTTCTGCCCTATCCCGACGTCGTCGCGCGCAGACATCGTCAACCCAAACACGTCTGCCGAGAGTGGTATACCCGCAAGCGCCTCTCGCATCGTACGGAAAAAATCTTGCATCGTTTCGGCTTTGTTTTTCGTAAACGTAGAGAGATCGATATACTTGAGCTCACCATCAGAGGGGAAGCGTACATAGTCGAGGTTGATTTCATCAAAGCCTTGCGCATATGCATCCCGCGCAATAGTAGCTGTATACTCGGCGACCGCCGCACTATCGGGACGCAACCATGTGATATCCTTGTAGTCACGCCACACAAGTCCGGTGCGAGTATCGATCAGTGCCTCACTCGGATACTTTGCTGCATAAAATGGATCTTGAAACACGGTCAGTCGCCCGATCACATAGATACCGCGCTGATGAAATGTATCGATCACACTTTCGAGATCCTTGATCCTGTTGGTACCTACACCCATAGCTACTAATCCTCCGTCGAGAGGCTGATACGAGAGTCTCCCTGTAGCGTCTTTGATATCGATCACCACTGCATTGAGGATACTGTCACCCTCAAAGAGCGTGAGTGCTCGAGCAAGCCGTGCGGGTGTACCTGCAGTCCATCCTGTCAGATAAATACCCCGAAGTGGATCGGGTGTAGCGATATGTAGTGCCGTACCCAGAGTACTCTGGGTCATACTCTGTGGTGGGATCGATTGTTCAAATGAGGGGATATTCACCGATTCTTCAGATGTGGTGACAACAGCCGCCCCGCTGTTAAGTGTCCGATCCGTCCCAACAACACCTACAAATAAAAAAAATGCGATAGTTGCACAGATGATCGCGACCACCTTTGCAAATGCGCGCTCTTTGTACGCGGATATGGGGTCCATAGTATCTGCAGTATGCCACAAAAATAAAAAACCCCCGCATGGTTGCGAGAGTTTTTTATTAAAACAAAGCTATGAGAGATGTTTACTAACGAGTTTGGTCATTTCGAACATGTTCACTGTTGCTTTGCCACCAAAGACAACCTTGAGCTTGTCATCTGCGTTGATGTTGCGCTTGTTGGCAGGGTCTTGGAGGTCATGCTTTTTGATGTACACCCAGAGCGCTTTGACTACTTCACTGCGAGGCATTGGACCTTTTCCAACAACAGCTTCGAGCTCCGCACTGAGGTTCATAGGCTTCATGAACGCTGAATTTTCTTTTGGCATAATAGATTTTAAATTAATGTCGAATTACTACTAAAACATGAGGCGTTGTGGGGGTATCCCCCGCCGTCCCCAGCATTATACCATACTCGGTTGAGATATGGAATGAGTATATTATTTGAAATACACTGCACCTGCACTACCAGAGAGTACAAGCATACCGGTACTATCGATCTCGTACGAGGTAGTTTGCGCGAGTACGGTGTTGTATGCGCCTTCTTGGGAGTCTTCGCAATACATGAGGGTAGTGAAAAATGGCTCAAACGTGAGCACGCCATCACTGCCGACTACATACTCTCCCCCAAATCCATTGCAGTCAGTCGTACCCGTGACTTGCCCATCTGCACCAAACACGAGCGTGAACACTCCTGGCTTCTGCGGAGTAGTAGTCACTCCAGCAAAAATTGTTTTATACCAAACCCACGTCTTGCCTTGAAGTCGCTGAGGATCTCGCGGCGTGCTATCTGCAGGCAGTTTGGGAGTAGTAGGAGTAGCAGGGGTAATCTCCACCTCTGAGGTAGATACTGGTGGCACTACAGGTTGCTGCTGGTGCGCTACCGTAATCGCTATTATGGTTACTATCGTCACAATGATTCCTCCCCACAATTTGGTATTCATAGACAGTAGTATAGCAACGAGTCGATTATCTGGAAACGAGTACCTTGAGGTCCGCGAGCGACTGGAACCCTTGGTACGTGACACCATTGATCACAAGTGCAGGTAATGCGTCGCTTATCTTATAAATAGAGACCAACGCTTTGATCGTTGAAAGATCGAGGTTGTAGTCAAATGCATAAATTCGTATCTTGGGATCGGTCTGACGAAGCGCATCAAGTACATACCCCTGCTTCACACACTCAGGACAACCCTCAGATGTACCATAAAAGTACAGAATACTCGTAAACGGCTGCTTGCATCGCTCAGCGGCACGCTTGGCGAGCAAGAAATCGCGGACTTCAAGTAGTGTGTACTGTTTTTTGAGAGCTGCGATTTCTTGGGGCGTAGCTACATTTTGCTCACTATACGCTATTTTGTTTGCCAGAGATGCCAGACTCTCCGCAAACACCGACCCAGCATTGGCATCACACGTGCCCTCTTTGAGTAGGTCAAACTCTGTTTCAGATGACAAAATACCAATAGAGACCTGATCTTGTTCTGCCTTGAGGTTGGCAAACTTGCGTTCGTTGATCTGTGAACTCAGAACCCATGCAATCGCAAACACTGCAAATGTTACCAAAAAAACGAGGATATATTTAGGAATGTGTTTTTTCATATAGTTATCGCCAGCTCGGCTTGTGTCGGATGACTGAGCTCCACACCGCCTTCATGAGCCAAAACGGTGCAATCACGCTATATGTCAGTATATACCACAGCAAGTAAAAAGGGTTGAGTCGCTGATGTGCCATACGACTACCGATATATGTAACAAATGCGATGATTGCATAGAGTGCCACAGTAATAAATAGAATGGTTTGCGTGTTGATATAAAACCAGTTGAGGTTGATCCCAAGGTTGCCCTGAAGTCCAACAGTGCGCCACTGTGCTATCTTTTCTACCACCCACACAAGTGAGTTGTAGAGAATAGTGAAAAAGATATAGACTGTCGCGGTGATCGAAACAATACCAGACGGCAGAGTAAAAAATGAAAAGTTGCCGTATGATTTCCTAAAAATAAGTCGACGATAGTCGCTCGTGTTTTGAATAAATCCATAAATCCACCGCACGCGCTGTTTAAAGAGCTTGGGGATGGTTGATGGCGCCACAGTGAAAATGTGCGCGGTGTGGCAGTGCCCGATGCGCATATGCGCTTCTTGCATACGGTACGCTATTTCCATGTCTTCGGTGTTGTGCGCCTTGCGAAAACCGCCCAACTTGTCAAAGACTTCTCGTCGAAACACCGAGAACGGTCCTGGAGTGACATGGATAGCGCCGAGATATGCGAGCATCTTTTTCACATAGATACCCATGTTGTATTCGACTCGTTGCACCTTTTGGATAAAGGTCTTGGGTTTAAAAATAATGATAGATGGAGCCATTGCCATGCAGTCCGGCTGTGTCTGGAACATGTACATGATGCGCTTGAGTGCATCTGGAGCAACAAATGAATCTGCGTCGAGGCAGCTCACAAAGTCGGTGGTGGTGTGTTCAATACCGTAGTTTACTGCAGTGTGCTTGCCGCCATTTTCTTTCTGCAATATTTGCACTTGCGGGTGGTCTTTGTATTTCAATATTTCGTCCCAGGTAGTGTCGGTCGAGCCGTCATCGACCGCGATCACTTGTAGTTTATCTTTAGGATAGTCAAGCGCAAGGAGTGACTCAATAGTGGCATGGACTGTGGTGCCTTCGTTCCAGCATGGTACAACGATCGCAATGCTCGGGAAATGATCGAGGACGATAGCTTGTGCGGTTTCTTTGGCAAGGGTTTTCCTGCGCTCAAGGTAGGTCACAAAGAGAAAGATCTGGACGTAGAGGGCCAAAAAAGTGATGGCGTAGGTCGCCACTTCAGCGATGTTCATGGGTACTATACTAGCATTTTACCCCCTTTTTTTCAATCAGCGCATCTATGGGGTATACTACTGTCATGCAAACAGAAACAACAAACCAACCAACCCCTGAACTAGTACCTGAACACAAAAAAGCAGCACTTAGCCTGCCCGCAGCGATTATTACCGCAGCAGCAATCATTGCAATAGCGCTCATCGTCGTCTTTGCACCACGTGGTGGTAATCCTCAGCAGCCACCTGCTGGTGGACCAGCAGGAGCGACCAGTATTTCCAAAGACATACTGTCTGTGAAAAGTGATGACCGCGTACGAGGCTCACTCGAAACTGCAAAAGTAGTAGTGATCGAGTACTCAGACTCAGATTGCCCGTTTTGTTCACGATTTCATACCACTATGCAACAAGTCGTAACTGACTACAACGGCTCGGTCGCATGGGTATACCGACACTTCCCACTTGCGTCCTTGCACCCCAATGCTACTGCTGAAGCAGTCGCATCAGAGTGTGTCGCATCTCTCGGTGGCAACGATGCGTTCAACGCATACCTCGACAAAATCATCGCAGTCACACTCGACCCAGGTAGTGCGAGTACCGCGGCTCTCACCTCATATGCTAAAGCAGTAGGTGTCGACGAGAAACTATTTGCGGCATGTCTAAAGGGTACAAATGCATCAGACCGTGTAGCACGCGATACAGCTGAAGCGCAGTCTATCGGTGCACAAGGTACCCCGTTCTCTATCATTGTGAACCTCCGCACTGGCAAATACGACACCGTCCCTGGTGCGTATCCGATCGCTGATGTGAAAGCAAAGATTGATGCGTTATTGAAATAATAATTCCTAAAAATTGGAAATAAAAAAGCCCCGTCCATGACGGGGCTTTTGTTATTTATTTAATAACAAACTTTGGCTTTTTGCTAAAAAGCAATAGCGAGGCGTGTAAAAATTCAATTAAAATGTCATTCATATCCTCACTTTTTCTTTGACCAAAAGTACTATCTTTATAAAAAGTACAATGTTTAAGAAAAGAAAATGCCTCCATTCTTTCGTGCCCTGCATTTCGAAAACATCCGTACTCAATTTGATACCCGTTTGGACCCATCGAAAAAGTTACCGCGGGAACTAAGCTTTTTGCGTGATAACAGTGAGCTGTCATAAAAAATGGTACATGACCTAATTCAAAATAAGAATATAATTCGATACAGTCATCACTTAGATCTTCAAAGGTATTAATTGCCAATCTCCATGGCGCACTTTCTTTTGATTTTGCTTTACGCAAAAGGGCTAATGCCTGCACATACTCAAACTGAATATTTTTTTCCATAGTTTTTTAATTTTTCTCATATTATCATATTTTTGATTTATGTCAAATATAAAAAGCCCTTATTTCTAAAGGCTTTTTATGGATTTCTATATAGATTATCTAGTCAAAATAGTTTCGCAGTCGCTGGATACGGTCGTTTTGGCGGAGCTTTTCGTGGACTTTTGCTTCGATTTGTCGAATACGTTCACGAGTAACCCCAAACTCCTTCCCTACTTCCTCGAGTGTGTGCTGCACACCATCGATGAGTCCGTAGCGCATCTCGAGAATTCGTTTCTCTTTGGGAGAGATTTCTTCGAGCACTGAACGAATCGCATCAGTAAGCATGCGGCGAGATGCTTCTTGGTCAGGACGCAAGATCTTGTCGTCGGGGATGAACTCTCCAAACGTAGACTTGTCTTCATCGTCTCCGATCGGTTGCTCGAGTGAGCGAGTTTCTTGGTTGATTTGCTCGATCACGTGCACCTTTTCGACTTCGATACCCATTTCGTTGGCGACTTCTTCGGGCATAGGATCACGACCAAGGTCTTGTGCAAGACGACGAAGTACCTGTTTGTATTTACTGATCGTTTCTACCATGTGTACCGGAATACGGATCGTGCGACTCTGATCAGCAAGCGCACGGGTGATCGACTGACGGATCCACCATGTGGCATAGGTTGAGAACTTAAATCCTTTGGTGTAGTCAAACTTCTCTACTGCCTTAAAGAGTCCGATATTGCCTTCTTGGATCAAGTCGAGCAATGTGAGGTCTGCAGTACGATTTGCGTATTTCTTTGCGATAGATACAACGAGGCGAAGGTTTGATCGTGCGAGCAAGTTCTTTGCTTCGTCATCTCCTGCTTCGATACGTTTGGCGAGCTCACGCTCTTGGGCTGCAGCGATCAGTGGGTACTGACCGATATCCTTGAGGTACATTTGTACTGAAGAAAAGCTGTGGCTTTCTTTGACGTACTTGGTGAGATCTTCGGTGTTATCAATGTCGAGCAAATTTCCACCTTCGAGTACGTCGATGCCTGCAGTTCCAAACTTCTCATAGAGTTCATCGAGAAACATGATATTGTTTTCAATATCAGGAAACATCTTGAGAATCTCGTCATACGTGATGAAACCACGCTTCTTGCCCTTGTCGATGAGCTCTTGTGCTTTTACTTCGAGCTCACGAAGCTTTTTTTCGATGTTTACTTCACGACGAGTACCTTGGCCTTCGTGTCGAATAGTGATCGGGCGAGGTTTGTGCTTGGGCTTTGCTGCTACTTTTTTTACTACTTTTTTTGCTTTTGATACTGCTGATTTCTTTGCTTTTTGTGGCGCGGATTTCTTGGCTGGCTTTTTGGCCGTAGGGCGACTCTTGGGAGTCGGTTTTTTTGAACTATTAGATTTTGTAACGCGTTTCTTTACGTTTTTTTTCTTGGTCGGCATATGAGAACTACTAACTTATGTACATTACTAAAAATAAATCTAAAGTCAATCCGTTATGGTGAACCATGCCGGCGTTGGTTGAGTGTGTGTAGTGTGGTCATCAGTGTACGGATCTCTTCTTCGTTACCATCACGCTCTGCTTGTTCAAGTTTCTTGCTCAAGGTACGGCGCAATGTCGACTCAAACATTGTACGTAATTTTTCAGCGAGTTCTTGCACAAGCATGTCGCGCTCGGCGGTTGGCAATGTGCCATAGTCGCGCTCGACGAGAACCTCAAGCTCACTCATACGATCTGCATCAACCACAGGAAACGTAAATTGCTCTCCTTCAAACGATACTGCTTCGAGTGACTTGCGAGCTTCTACGGCGACAGGTGTCGGATATTTGATCGAGAGTGCAAGGAAACGCTCAGGAAGTGTGATCGTTTCGCGGGCAATAGTATCGACTACCACCTGTTCTGTTTGAGGTTTTGATGCAGCAAAGAGCATAAGCTCACGAGCAATATCTGACTTGGATATATCAAGTTCTTTGGCAATGGCTTCAATATAACTCCCCTGCTCAACTGGAGATGAAACCTTGATAAGGAATGGGAACAATCGCTCCTTGAGCGTTTGGACTAGTGTGTGCGGAGAAACGTTGTGTCGTGTGATCGATCGTAACTGGTGCATAATAAAATGCTGACTTTCTTTCAAGAGTGCTTTCCATCCAGCTGCGCCATGCTCGTGGATATAGTCTGCAGGATCTACCCCTACAGGCAGCGGCACGACGCGTGGGTTCATGCCCAAGCCCAGTGCCACAATAGCTGCGTGATCGAGCGCTTTTTGCCCAGCAACATCTCCGTCAAATGCAAGAAAGACATTGGGGGTGAGTCGTGATAGCACGACCAAGTTGGCAGTCGGATCAGCAGCTGCTGCATCAGAAACTGCGGTGCCACTAGTGGCCACTGTGTTGCGAAATCCTGCCTGATGTCCGAGTACGCAGTCCATCTGTCCTTCGACAAGGATTGCGAAGTTGTGCTGTCGAATAGCAGACTTGGCCTTGTCAAAACCAAAGAGAATACGCGACTTTTGAAAGAGTTCTGTTTCTGGAGAGTTGAGATACTTGGGGCTCTGAGAATCACTTTCTGTATCGGCTGGATATAATCTGCCCGAAAAGCCAACGACACGACCACTCGCATCTGTCAGTGGAAACATGATCCGTTTACGGAAACGATCGTAGTACCCCTTGGGTGTGTTCTTGATAAGTCCTGCGCGCTCTGCAACTGCTGCTTGCGCTTGGTCGGTCGCAGTGTTGGCAATATACCGCCACTCATCTGGTGCGTAGCCAATACGAAATGTATCGATCGTAGTCTGCGTGAGGCCGCGCGCAGTCAAATACTCACGTGCGGCACTGTTGCGGGCGAGCTCGTGCTGATAGCGAGTCGTGGTGCGTTCGAGAACGTCGTAGAGTGGATCAGTACTCGCGCGCTCAACAAACGTGCGCGTCAGCTGCACTCCTGCGCGGTCTGCGAGCACCTTGAGCGCACCTTTTTTATCAAGTCCTTCAAATTGCTCAACAAAGGTAAAGATATCGCCCTTGGCTCCACACCCAAAACAGTAGTACAGTCCACGATCGGGCGACACCGAAAAGGACGCTGAACGCTCAGAATGAAATGGACATTTTGCCTTGTACTGGGTGCCTGACGGAATGAGTGCGATGTAGCTTGCGAGCACGTCAGTAATAGGCAAACGATCCTTGATTTCGTCAAAGACCGTCTGCATATTATTCTTGTTCTCGGTTTTCGTCTTTGTTGACAGAGAGTGCCTTGCGGTCCTTGAATCCAGTACCAGCAGGGATCAATCGTCCGACCGTGACGTTTTCTTTGAGACCTCGGAGGTTGTCGACACCACCCTTGACCGCATTTTGAATGAGGACTCGGTTGGTATTTTGGAACGATGCAGCAGAGATCCAGCTTTTTGCATGGAGTGCTGTCTGGGTGATACCAAGGATAATGAGATCGGCTTTTGACTCACGAAGTCCTTGTACTTTCATTGATCCATTTTCTTCGAGGAGCTCAGTCATTTCTACGATTTCGCCTGGAGAGAATGATGTGTCCCCTGCCTCTTTGATCTTGCGACGTGAGAACATTTGACGAATGATGATCTCGAGGTGCTTGCGTGCAATCGATGCGCCTTGGAGTTCGTACACCTTACTGATTTCGCGAATGATGTAGTCTTCGGCAGCCTCTTTGCCACCGTATTGATAGACTTCGTCGATGTTGGCAGAACCGTCAGTAAGCAGATCACCCTTTTGTACTTCTTGGCCTACCTTTACGATCGGCATACGACGAGGGTTGATCGTGTAGTCCACACTTTCTTTGGATGTTTCAGATTTCTCAGACATAACTGAGATGATCTTTTCTGCACCATTTTCCTTGATCTCACTGATCATACCTGAATACTTGGCAACAACTGCAGGATTTTTCACATCGCGTCGTTCAAAGATTTCTTCGACACGAGGGAGACCCTGAGTAATGTCGACACCTGCCACACCTCCGGCGTGGAAGGTACGAAGTGTCAGCTGTGTTCCTGGTTCACCAATCGCTTGTGCTGCGACAATACCAACTGATGCACCCTTTTCTACCAAGTCGTTTCGTCCGAGGTCAAGACCATAACACTGTCGGCAAATACCATACACCGTTTTACAAATCATTGGTGTTCGGATAAATACTTCGGTTGCACCACGTGCTTCTACTTCGAGTGCTTCGTCACGACTAATGAGGTGTCCACGCTTAAACATTGTAGATCCATCTGGGAGCAGTATTTCTTTGGCAAGTACACGACCACGAATGTTCTTGGACAATGGAATCTCAAATCCTGAGATGACTTCTTTGGTCACACGCTTTGAGCCCTTGGTACCACAGTCATCCTCAGTGATGATCACATCTTGGGCGACGTCGACGAGACGACGAGTGAGATATCCGGCACGAGCGGTGTTGAGCGCGGTGTCAGCGAGACCTTTACGAGAACCGTGTGTAGTAATGAAGTACTCAAGTGGAGAGAGACCTTCTTTGTATGATGGAATGATCGGGAAGTCGATCGTGCGACCAGTGGTGTTCTGAATCAGACCCTTCATACCCGCCATCTGTGTTACGTTGGATACCGTACCTCGAGCACCAGAGGTAATCATGTCATAGACTGATGAGTGCTTGGTGATCGTGTTGGGTAATACTTTTTCGATTTCAGCCTTGGCTTTGTTCCAGATAGTGAGCACGTTTTGGTATCGTTCTTCTTCTGAGAGCAAGCCTTCTTCGAACTGCGCTTTTACTTCTTCTTCCATTGCGCGGTGCTTGGCAATGATAGCCGGTTTCTCTGAAGGAACGATCACGTTGTCGATACCCCAGGTAACACCACTTTTTGTTGCATACTTGTAGCCAAATGTCTTGATGCGGTCGAGGATAGCAGCGATCGGATCAACACCATACTTGGAAATGAGGTTGTCGACAATGATGACCATTTTCTTTGAGGTCATTTCTTCGTTCATGTATGGGAAGTCTGCAGGCAAGATAGCGTTGAAGAGGAGTCGTCCGACCGTAGTTTCAAATGGCTTGCCACCAAATACTTCGTATTTTTCATTGCGAGTACCAAGTACGTTGATCTTGGCACGGTACGAAACGATGTCGTGATCAGTTGCAAGAATTGCTTCATTAGGACTTGCAAAATACATACCTTCCCCTTTCTGACCATCAACTGATGACGTCATCCAGTAACAGCCGAGCACGATATCGAGAAGTTTCGAAGAAACGATCGGATCACCGTTTTGCGGCTTGAGCAGGTTCTTGTCAGCAGCAATGAGGTTCTTGGCTTCTGCTTGCGATGTGTCAGAGAGTGGCAAGTAGACACCCATCTGGTCACCGTCGAAGTCAGCGTTGAACGCAGGACACACGAGTGGGTGCACTTGGATCGCATTACCTTCGATGAGTACTGGCATAAACGCCTGAATACCGAGTCGGTGCAGTGTCGGTGCACGGTTGAGTAGCACGTACTTGCCCTGGATCACCTCTTCGAGGATCGCCCAGACTTCTGGAATACCGTCTTCGATGAGTTTGTTGGCACCACGGATGTTGTACGCGAGTTCTCGAGCGATGATCTTGGAGATCACAAATGGTCGAAAGAGTTCGAGTGCCATATGTTTCGGCAGCCCGCACTGGTTCAAACGCAACTGTGGTCCAACGACAATCACTGACCGAGCTGAGTAGTCCACGCGTTTACCAAGAAGGTTCTGTCGGAACAACCCTTGCTTTGATTTCAAGTTATCAGACAAAGATTTCAATGCACGTCGCTGTGCTTGTGACATTGCAGGAGAATCTTGACCTGCGATGGAGTTGTCGATGAGTGCATCGACTGCTTCTTGCAAGATACGCTTTTCGTTACGCAAGATCACATCTGGTGCGCCGATTTCTTTGAGTTTCTTGAGACGGTTGTTGCGGTTGATCACACGACGATAGAGGTCGTTGATGTCAGAGGTCGCATGTCGTCCACCTTCGAGCGCAACCATTGGTCGGATCGCTGGAGGGATCACGGGGATTACCGAGAGAAACATCCATTCAGGACGAATCTTGGAGTAGATCATAGAGCGCAAGAGTGAAAGACGCTTTTGCAACTTCTCACGTTCTGCAGCACTTGTCTTTTCGAGAGATTTCTCGGTCTGAGCCTTGAGCTTCTCAAGATCCATTTGCTGAAACAGTTGAAACACTGCTTCTGCACCAATGTTTGCTTCAAATGATGAACCATACTTAAGGGAGAAATGGTGGTATGAAAGTTCGTTGAGTACTTTACCTACACGGATTTCTGCAATTTCTTTTTTTGTGTTGGCAAGTAGTGTACGAAGTTTTTCACGAGTTTCTTCATCAGCAGCGTTTTTGAGTTTGTTCTTGAACTCTGCTTCCAAGTCTGCGACGACACGTGAGCGTTCGTCTTCGTGTACTGTAGTAATGATGTACCCTGCAAAGTAGACTACCTTTTCGAGGTCTGCGAGTGATACGTTGAGCAAGATACTCATACGTGATGGTACTCCACGAAGGAACCAAATGTGTGCAACAGGAGACGCGAGCTCGATGTGTCCCATACGTTCACGACGAACGATAGACTGTGTGACTTCGACGCCACACTTCTCACAGACAATACCTGCGTATCGGATACGCTTGTATTTACCACAGTAACATTCGTAGTCTTTTTCTGGACCAAAGATACGTTCGTCAAAGAGACCGCCGCGTTCTGAACGTGAGGTTCGGTAGTTGATCGTCTCTGGTTTGGTGACTTCACCAAATGACCATTCGCGGATGCGTTCTGGGCTTGCGAGCTTGAGGACAATAGAATCAAAATTTGTTGTATCGAGTGTTTTCATATACGAGTTATGCAGTTATTTCTTCATCCGCTGGTAATGGTGCATGTGACGAGTTGAGTTCCACGTCGAGCGCAAGTCCACGGAGATAGTTCAACATCACCATAAACGATGCAGGAGTGTTTGGCTCACGAATCGGTTCGCCTTTGATAATAGAGTCAAAGGTCGCTGCACGTCCGCGAATATCGTCAGACTTGATCGTAAGCATTTCGCGCAGTGTGTGTGCAGCACCGTACCCTTCGAGTGCCCAGACCTCCATTTCTCCGAAACGCTGACCTCCACCTTGTGCCTTACCACCGAGTGGCTGCTGTGTAATCAAAGAGTATGGACCAATACTTCGCATGTGAATCTTGTCTTCTACCATGTGGTGCAGTTTCAAGATGTACATGTACCCTACTGCAATATCTTGCTCATATTTTTCTCCAGTACGGCCGTCGTAGAGTGGTACGAGACCATTTTCTGGGAGTCCTGCAGTGACGAGCTCTGCCTTGATCTCAGCGTCAGTTGCGCCACTAAATGGTGGCACGATCGCTTGGTAGCCGAGCTCATGAGCCGCGAGTCCCAAGTGAACTTCGAGGATCTGTCCGAGGTTCATACGTGAAGGAACACCGAGCGGTGTAAGTACGACGTCTACAGGTGTACCATCTGCCATGTATGGCATGTCTTCTTCGGGGAGCACCACAGAGATGACACCTTTGTTTCCGTGTCGTCCTGCGAGCTTGTCACCGACAGAGATGTTGCGCAGCTGTGCGACTTCAATCACGATTTTTTTGAGGACGCCACTTTCGAGTGTGTGACCGTGCTCTCGAGAAAATACCTTGACTCGGATGATGCGACCACGTTTGCCGTGATCCATTTTCAACGATGTATCTTTTACATCACGCGCTTTCTCAGCAAAGATACTACGGAGCAAACGTTCTTCGGGGGTGAGTTCGGTTTCACCCTTTGGAGTAATTTTACCTACCAAAATATCTCCTTCTTTGACTTCTGCGCCGACACGAATGATACCTTCTTCGTCGAGGTCCTTGAGTCGCGCTTCACCGACGTTGGGAATGTCGCGTGTCGTAACCTCGGGACCAAGCTTGGTGTCACGCACTACCGCAGTAAACTCTGCGATGTACATAGAGGTGAACTTGGAATCCTTGATCAGTCGCTCTGAAAGAATGATCGCGTCTTCGAAGTTGTTGCCGTTCCATGACATGAACGCTACACGCATGTTTTGTCCGAGTGCTATTTGTCCGTGATCGGTCGTTGATGTGTCGGCGAGCAGCTCCCCCTTCTTTACCTTTTGACCCAATGAGACCACTGGTCGTTGATGAAATGCGTTGAATGAGTTGGTGCGCTGGAAGTTGACCAGTGAGTAGGTGTGGTCTTTGTTTGTCTTGTCATTTTTGATCGTGACCTTGGTAGCATCTACTGCTACTACTTCACCAGATTCTTCTGCTATCACGAGGCGTCCTGAATACGGCGCTGCAAGTTCTTCCATACCTGTTGCCACGAGTGGCGCTTCTGGACGGATAACTGGGACTGCCTGCTTTTGCATGTTACTACCCATCAATGCACGGTTTGCATCGTTATGTTCGAGAAACGGTACCATCGAGGTTGCAACAGAGAAGGCTTGGTTGGGAGCGACGTCGATGAAGTCCACATCTTTCTTGTCGACAATACCTGGCGAAGTACGAATACGAGCTTCGACTCGATCAGGGAGCATACTACTGTCTTGACGCATACCTGCATGAGCGATGATGTATTTTTCTTCTTCTGCTGCATTCAAGTAGACGATTTCTTCAGTGATCTTGCCTCCTTTTACCTTTGCATATGGAGTTTCGATAATACCAAACTCGTTGACACGTGCGTAAATCGCGAGACGCAAAATCAAACCAATGTTTGGACCTTCTGGAGTATGGATCGGACACACGCGACCATAGTGAGAGGTGTGTACGTCACGTACTTCAAGTGTTGCACGTTCTCGAGTCAACCCTCCAGGACCGAGCGCTGAAACAGTACGGAGTTCTTCGATCTCTGAGAGAATGTTGTCTTGCGCCATAAACTGTGAGAGTTGGTTGGTCGTAAAGAACTCTTTGATACGAGCCTGTAGTGGGCGCTGGTTGACGACCTGGATCGGCAGCGCATTGGATGCGTCGATCGTACTCATACGATCTTGGACATTACGCTTGATCTGGGTGAAGCCCATGTGAATCTTGGATTGCAAGAGCTCACCGACGAAACGCACACGACGAGATGAAAGGTTGTCGATATCGTCTGGATGGCTTCCTGGAGTTGTGTTGAGGTGAATGATGTGTGCAATGATCACTGAGATGTCTGCCGCAGAGAGTGTCTTGCGATTCATTTCTTTGTCACTCATGTCGAGTTCAAAGCGCTTGTTGAACCGGAAGCGTCCCACTTGCGAAAGATCGTACCGTTCTTCACCAAAAAGTGTGTTGACGAACTCTCGTGCGTTGTCGGCGTTGGCTAGATCGCCATCACGGAGCTTGCGATATATTTCCACAAAAGCACTCGTTTGATCTTTGACTGGATCTTTTTCGATAGCAGCCTTGATGATCGCCTGTGCAGTGTCACCCTTGAACTGTTTGAGAATAAGTGCATCTTCGGTGAGTCCGAGCGCACGGAGCAGTGTAATAATAGAAAACTTCTTTTTCTTGTCGATGCGAACAAAGACTTCTCCAGATGGATCAGACTCGATCTCGATCCAGACACCACGATTGGGGATAATCTTTGCACCGAAAAATCGCTTGCCTTTTATTTCAAGTTCAGTGAAAAATACTCCTGATGATCGCTGGAGCTGTGGGATAAGTGACCGCTCGACACCGTTGATAATGAATGTGCCGTGGTTGGTCATCACAGGAATATCAGAGAGAAAGATTTCTTGCTCTTTTTCAGATCCTGTTTGTTTGTTGGTTAGTTTGATACGAGCCTTGAGTGCTGTTTCGAGCGAGAGTTTGTTTTCTTTGGCATAGTGTTCGTCGTGCGTCGGTGGTGTCAAATGAAATGAGACCAAGTCGAGCTGGAACTTCTTGCCTGAATAATCATTGATAGGTGTAAATTCTTTAAAGACTTCTTTGAGACCCTTTTCGATGAGCCAGTTGTACGAGTCGATCTGGTGTTGGATAAGGTTGGGGAACTCGACCAATGGTTCTTTGTATTTAGAAAAATACTTTTTTGGACGCTTTGTTGAAGTAGCTATTGTTTTGCTCATGGGTAATATAAAAGGTATATAAACGCAAAAATCGCCGTCCGACCAGTGTGGTGGAGGCTTTCTATCTCTCTCGTCTAATAAAATACAGCAATCAATCGCAACTCTTCCGTAATCTGTAGGGATATCTAGTGTAGTATAGAGTATCGACTCTGTCAAATAAAAAGCCGCTTCATAAATGAAACGGCCTCGATATGAGCACAGAGTGCTCATATCTCACTTATTCCCCATTATATTTTTGTTTTGAAAGATCGACCTGGCGGTCTATCAAACGGCAATCGTTCATGAACAACTCATATCTGGCACGTATTTGCTCTGCAAGTGCGAGTTTTGGCTGGACTTGATCTGACGGATCTGTGGTATCCACTGGCTTTGCAATGGCTTCTGTGGGCACACTGGGGTGCACAATAACCTTTGCGGGAGGTGGAACAACACTTAATGGTTGTTTTACTTTTTTAATAATATTTCTGAGAGATTTTTTATCTGTATGTGACATATACTATCAATTTTAAGGTTTGAATGTATATTAACATATATATTATATTAAGTCAATAGCTATAGTTTAGACTGATTTTGTAATATCTTCTTTGAGGGTATCTATCTGAGTCTCGTCCACGGTCTTCTCGATGTCTTTGGTCATCGATTCGAGATCGTTCATCTCCCCTTCAACAAACGCCATATCTTGTGCCACTGTCTGCTCTATTGTAGCCAGACTTGCACTGAGTTCTTGGGTTGCTTTAGTTGCAGCAACCTGGTCTTCGGGAGGTAGGGTACCCATATCACTTTCAATATCTGCCTGAATAATATCCTTGATGAGTTCAATAGTATCGTCGTTCCATCCATCCTTTTCGACTATATCTCTTATCTCTTGCTTTCGTTGATTACTAATAGGTGAAGTTTCTAGATTTTGTAAAAATGTATCTTTATTCATATTGTTGTATTATGCAGCCGCAACTTCTAATGATAAGCCTCGTAATAGTCCTGTTTTTTGACCATGTTCTTCCATTTTCTTCTTTGCAATGGTTGCCTTTTCAGAAGCTTCTGTTAGATTGGTTGACGCTTTCATTTCCTGTGCAGTAGCCTTTTCATACTCGGCACGAAGTCTATTTGCATGGATTTCATTCATTTTGTTACGATATACCTCTTTTACCTTGGCAGCTTCCATTTTAGCTGATGCAATAGCGTTTTCACCAAATGTTTTCACATTATCCCATTGATTTTTGATACCATTTTTTGCTCTATCTAGGCCTTCGGTGGTCTTTTCTTTGACATAAAATGCAACATCTTTGGCAAGTTCTACCTTTCCATCAACATAGTTCGTCATTTGATCTGCCTTGGATTCAATGAAGTTCTGAAGATCTTCGCGCTTTTTTTGACTCCAGTCGTATCCTGCCTCGAGATTATCGTCTACCCAGTTTGCAGCTGCTGCACCTTTTTCTCCAATATATGCACCGACTTGCTCTGTTTTTTCACTTACCCAATTGTCTGCTCTGCTCGCAAGGACGTCAGACGATAATACTGCTGCGGTAGTAGTACTTGCTGCAGTTTTTGTTCGTGACCAGAAACGCGAGATCGATGCTCCAACTTTATTTTTTGTCGCGATAAAATTTTCTTTGGCTTTTGAAAAAAATCCAGTCACTGCTGCCATACGCTCGCGACCTTTTGCAAACGGGTCTTCGACTACTTGCTCGATCGTTGTTGCGGACATTTGTGCCGCTACTGTTTCTCGTGGATCGACTGGTATCTCGTTTACTTTTTCTTCACCTACTACTTTCTCATTCGGATTAGTCATAAAATCAATAACATTAAGAATGAATTACTAAAATGTGTACGGTTGTAGTATATCACGCCTCCTACTTCTACTGCCCTTTGCCTGCCTGCGCAGCCAGGCGCCACTCATCGATCTTTTTATGGTCCCCTTGGGTGAGGACCTTGGGGACTTTGTATTTTTTGCCTTTATATACGAGTATTTCTGGACGAGTATACACTCGTGGACTTGCGATACGACTCTCCTCGACTGATTCCCCTTTTCCTAGTACTCCAGGGATCTGGCGAGCGATTGCATCGGTCATAGCAAGCGCTGGGAGCTCACCACCAGTGAGCGTATATGGCCCGATACTGTACTCGTCTGCTCGCAACACCTTGCGGACACGATCATCGACTCCCTCGTAGCGACCGCAAATAAATACAATATCCGAGTACGTCTTTGCAAATTTCTTTGCAATTTCATTGGTAAACAGTTTACCGCTGGGTGAGAGCTGTATCACTTTTACTTTGCCTTCTTTTTTCATTTTCAATTTGTTATATGCGTTGAGTATCGGCTCTGCTGTCATGACCATACCAGGTCCCCCGCCATATGGACGTTCATCAGTCTTGTGATGCTTGTCTTTGCTAAACTCACGAATATTTTTCACATCAAAAGCTAGTAGTTTCTTCTCCCCTGCGCGCTTGAGTATAGACTCGCCAATGTACGAGTGGATCATGTCCGGGAAAATGGTGAGAAAATGGAATTTCATAAGATAACAATACAATATTTGTATAAAAAGTCAAAATAAAACGCCTCAGAGAGATACTCTCGAAAGCGTTGGAGAAATTAGTATGAGAGAACAGGTCTTCCCCCCCAGTCATACGAGAGTCTTACGAGAACACGTCCTTGTGTCGCGATCATGTTTCGTATAAACCAATAGTTGGGTCGTGTTTCGTCATACCAAAACCGAACACCTTGATCATAACCACAATAGTAGTAGCCGTTTTGTTCATATGCAAATGGATAGAGCCTGTTGAACGCCAGGTTATTTACAACAAACATGTTGGGCTGAAATGGACCCGCTACACAAAAAGGATTTGGGGGAATACACGACTGCTGACTCAGAGCAATCGTGAAAAATACCATCAACAATATTTTTTTCATTGTTCATATTTTTAAAAGGTGAAAAATAGCGTTTTTCTTAGACTACCACCTTTTCTATACATGTCAAAACCGGACCTGTGAGGTCTGGTTTGTAGTCTTATCTATACTAGAGATCCTTGAGATCTGCCATTGCGTCATCGAGGTCGGCGACTTCGGGCTGGCCTTTGTAGCCTGCTGGTTCGTTGATCTTGAGGTTCACCCGAGCATTGTGCTTCATACCCACTACACGCAAGAGTGTACGTATCGCCTTGGCGGTGTTGCCCTGACGGCCGATGATCTTGCCCATATCATTTTGATTTACAGACAGTGTCAGCAATACTCCCATTTCATCTACCGTACGGTCGATCACGACGTCGGCAGGGTTGTCCACTAGAGACTTTACGGTAAATTCCAGAAATTCTTTGTCAGTCATGTGTATGTATTGGATTACAAATAATATTGAACATCATAGCACAAAAACCATATGTTTTTTGAGTGTCTGGTGAACTGACCCGAGGACCGAAAAAAATATATGGTTTTTGTGCGTGATCTTATTTCTTCTTGAGTTCCTTACGCTTTACGGTCGGAGATTTCTTGGACAAGACATTTTTCTTTTTGCCTTCGATCACACCCTGTTTTACGAGCATGTTGTGTGCAGTGTCTGAAACCTGTGCACCGTTTTTGATCCAGTGGAGGATGCGGTCATTTTTAAATGAAGTGGCATCACTTTTGACTGTGTGAGTACCGAGAATCTCCAAAAACTTGCCACTTTGTGCAGCATTTTTACTATCGGTGACGACCAGGCGAAAAGCTGGTTCGTTTTTACGGCCGATGCGTTGTAGTCTGATCTTTAACATGTAGGTCGGATAATAGCAGAATATACAGGAAGCGTCAACGAAAGAAGCACGGTGAGGTCCAGTATGAATATTTTGCATCCCGCAGCGCAGCGAGGACGCAAAATATTCATACTGACCAAATTGTGCTAAAGTGTCTCAATGGAAAACGTCTCAGTCGGTGCCTCATATGAAGGCACGATCAATATCTCAACCAAAGGTACTGGCTTTGTGAAAGTCCGTGACCCTAAAATGGCGGTAGAAGTCCCACGTGAGGCACTCAACCGCGCATTTCATGGCGATATCGTCAAAGTGGAGATCACCGAACTCCCCAATGCAAACCATGACAACCCGTATGGCAAAGTGATCGACATCACTCGCCGTGCCAAGATCGGCTATTCTGGTACCCTCTCGTTTGAACAAGGCGCACACTGCATTGTGACCAACGACGGTCGCATGTACACACCGATCACTATCCCGGAGTCCAAGCTCGCCGGTGCCAAGCAAGGTGACAAAGTGTTCTGTGCGATCACTGACTGGCCTGATCCGATGCAATCCCCGACCGGAGAAGTGATGAAAGTGCTCGGCAAACCACTCGAGAACAATGCCGAGATGCTCTCGCTCGCACTTGAAAAAGGATTTGATAACGACTACCCACCCGCAGTCGATGCAGAAGCACTCGCTATTGCCGAGCGTGGTATCACCGAAGAAGAGAAAGCAAACCGCCGAGACTTCCGACAGATCACCACGTTTACCATCGATCCCGAAGACGCCAAAGACTTTGACGATGCAATATCTATCCAGTTTCTCGATGATGGCAAGATAGAAGTCGGTATCCACATCGCAGATGTCTCACACTATGTGCGTCCCGACACTGCACTCGATGCAGAAGCATACCGTCGTGCGACCAGTGTGTATCTCGTTGACCGCACGATCCCAATGCTTCCTGAAGCACTCTCCAACAACCTTTGCTCATTGAACCCCGACGTCGATCGTCTCACTATGTCTGCGGTCTTTATTATAGACAAACACATGAATGTCGTTGATGAATGGTATGGCAAGACAGTCATCCACTCCCACCAGCGATTTACCTACGAAAATGCACAAAAAGTACTCGATACCAAAGAAGGACCATTTTTAAAAGAACTCCAAGCTGCGCTCGCTATCGCCCAAGACCTAGAAAAGAAACGATTTGCTGCGGGAGCAATGGTGCTCGACACTGTCGAAGTGAAGTTTAAGCTCGATGAGAACGGTGTGCCACTGTCTGCATATGTCAAAGAGCGTGGTCAAACACACCACATGATCGAAGAGCTCATGTTGCTCGCCAACCGCAAGGTCGCGGAGTTCATCACTACCGGTGACAAAGAAAACGAGCGCGTGTTCGTCTATCGAGTCCATGACAACCCTGATCCTGAGCGCATGGAAGACCTCAAGACATTCCTCAAGCGTATGGGCTACAACCTCAAGGTAAATGACGACGGCATCATTCCTGCACGTGCGCTCAACGAACTCGTACAGTCACTCGACGGCAAACCAGAAAAAGAAACGATCCAAACTGCAATCGTCAGATCTATGGCCAAGGCTATATATAGTACGAAAAATATCGGTCACTACGGACTTGCATTTGAGTTCTATACACACTTCACCTCACCTATTCGTCGATACCCCGACACCATCGTGCACCGACTCCTGACTCACTACCTGGCCAACGGCACAATCCCCAAGGAGCTATGGGAATACTACGACCGTGTTTGCAGTCATTCATCTATACGTGAAAAAGAAGCAGCTGACGCAGAGCGCGCATCGATCAAATACAAACAAGTGGAGTACATGTCGACTCGAATCGGGCAAGTATTTAACGGCACGATCACTGGCGTCTCTCCCAATGGCATTTTCGTCGAAGAAAAAGAAACAAAGTGTGAAGGTATGGTTCGTCTGCGCGATATTGGCAACGACTACTTTGAATACCGAGAAAAAGAAATGACAATCGTCGGTCGCAAGACTCGCAAAGAGTTTCGTATTGGAGATAGTGTCAGGTTCAAGGTAACCAACGCCGATATTGTGAAGCGTCTGCTCGACTACGTACTCGTATAACACTATGCGCACGACTATCCGTTCTATCATTGCACTCGTGATCATCGCTGGCATCATTGGTACCAGTGCTCTGTGGGCACAGGCACCCACAAGTGTATTTGTCACCCCGACACCTACGCGCACCAACATCACGATCGGCTGGGTCGGCGACATGGTCCCAAGCATTGATCCAGACTACAACTACCGTGCATTTGCGACAGTACAACAGGAGCTAGAAAAGCCCGATCTCATGATCGGCAACCTCGAAGGTACATTTGCAGCGGCAGATCGTATGGACAAATGCATCTATCTCTCGAGTATGTGTCACGCATTTCGGGGAGATGCATCATTTGCATATTCATTAAAAGATGCGGGCTTTGACTTCGTATCATTGGTCAACAACCACTCGTACGATTATTTCTCCGAAGGACTCGCTGATACCGAGGCAGTACTCAATGAAGTTGGTATACCGTACATTTCTCCTACCAATCCTTCTACCAGTATCGTTGTAAAAGGTAAAAAGGTTGGCATACTCGGACTCTCGAGCACCGAGCCTGCGCGCACCATTACCGACTACGACTTCATCACACGCGAAGTGACCAAGCTCACCGAAACCAATGACTTTGTGATTGTCATTTTCCATGGGGGTGCAGAAGGTGTAGATAAAACAGATGTACTAGGTGTAAACGAATATGTAGGTAGTGAAGATCGCGGTAATGTCCAACAAGTCGCATACACCGCGATAGATGCAGGCGCAGACCTCGTGCTCGGTGCAGGACCACATGTACTACGCAAAATAGAGGTGTACAATGGCGCACCAGTCGCATACTCACTCGGCAACTTCGTCGGAGGTGGACGACTCGTGGTCAGAGATATACTCGGTGTATCAGGCATACTGACTGCGACATTAGAAAAAGGTACTCCCACTACCTACGACTTCACCTCGGTGCTCCTCACTGCAGACGGACTACCCACACTCGACCTATTTGAACAAGGCAAACGCCTGATCGAAAGCTTGTCGCAATAAAATACTATTGGTCTTTGTCAAGCATCGCGTTTATATTCTTTTCTGCTATACTTATCACGTTTCACCTATGACATACACACTGCATCTCATTCAGATTATCTCAAGTATCGCACTTATCGTTCTTGTCCTCCTTCAACGTTCACAAGGCGACAGCGGCACATCACTTGGGGGCGATTCCCTATCATTTTTCCAGACACGTCGCGGAGCAGAGCGTCTGCTCTTTATCCTGACAGTGAGTGCTGCAGTTGTTTTTGCAGGATCTAGTCTTGCAGTCATTGTCCTGTAGTTGCTACAGGTACCGGGTGAGCCTCACTTCATGGCGACCTTTTTTTCATTCCTCACTACACACAAACTCCCCCCTCGCGACGCGCTCCGTCGTGTGCTAGCTCGACCACTCTCATGGTACGGTATCGGCCTCTATGCGCTCGGTATCGCGATACTTGTATCGGTATACATACTCATACTCTCGATCAACCAGAGCTTTCTAACGACTGTGCCGGCTCGTGGCGGCACACTTATAGAGGGCATGATCGGTGCACCACGCCTGGTACAACCACTCCTTGCGAGTACCGAGACAGATCGAGCACTTGTACAGCTCCTCTATAGTGGACTCGTGCGCGAGAGTGATGATGGCATCGTCGGCGACCTCGCTGCGTCGTATACCGTATCTCCGAGTGGCACAGAGTACACCTTTACCCTCCACCCTGATCTCAAATGGAGTGACGGTGCACCACTGACTAGTAGTGACGTAGTATTTACCATCGACACACTTGCTATGACAGATACAGACTGGCGAGGTGTCGTTGCCACTGCCCCCGATCCGCAAACAGTAGTCGTCACACTCCCCACTCCTCGTGCTTCATTTTTAGAGCTCGCTACTGTCGGTATCATACCGATGCACATATGGGATCAGGCGGGTACGTCTATGGAGGTCTCACCGTACACACTCACCCCTGTCGGATCAGGACCATTTGTGTGGCGCACCCGTACCGAGACTGATGGGGTCACTACGTCGGTCACCCTGAAGCGCAACAGACACTATGTACACCCCAAGCCATTTATTGATACGTACCAGATCATATTTTTCGCAAACCAGGCAGCACTACTCTCTGCACTCGACGCGCGAGAGATCGATATGACATTTGCAGCGACTCCACAGACAGCAGCAATGGTAACTACCTATGAGCAGACACCGATCGACACTGGTATGACTGTAGGAGTCTATGCCCGTAGCGATATATCGCAATCATCCCTCAGTGTAGTTGGCGGTACGATTGACAAAAAACAGATCGTTGATACTATAGAGCTTGGTTACGGAATACCTCTGGGTACTCCAACAGACACTCCTGAGACTACGCCTCCCGACTTTTCGATGGCGGTACTCAACGACCCGACACTGCTTGCAGTAGGATACGCACTGCGCGACCAGCTCGCTGCCCGTGGCAGTACGCTCACTATCCAAGCATTTAACCGTGGTCTGTTTCAGGATGATGTACGCAACGCTCGATACACACTCTTTTTAGATTCATTGCGCGCACGCGATATACCGCCAGGATATACCTTGGCAGTCCCACTCTATGTACCGACCGATCCATTGATCCACCGTCGGTCAGTCTCTATCGACCTACCCGCACAGCCTGGTGGAGATCGATACAGATCCAGCGCACGCTGGTATGTACGGACCAACAACGTATGGAAAATTTTCAACAAATAATATATGGAACACACAACACACCCAAAACCAACAACAACCCCCAAAAAACCTTTTTCAAAACCCAAGCGATTTGGAAATCGACGAGCATTTGATCGTGGACGCAAACCTCCGCACCCTGGAGGACCGATCGATGTAATGGCAGAACCCACTGATCGCAAGACTGCACATATCCCTGCACCAGAAGAAGGAGTGATTCGCGTCATTCCACTCGGTGGTGTCGAAGAAATCGGCAAAAACATGACCGCTATCGAGATCGGAGATGACATCATCGTCATCGATGCAGGTATGTCGTTCTCCAATGAATCGACTCCTGGTATCGACTACGTGATCCCCAATACTCGCTACCTCGAAGAGCGCAAAGAAAAAATCCGCGCACTCATCATCACGCACGGTCACCTTGATCACATCGGAGGTGTACCGCTTGTACTTTCTCGTATCGGTAACCCCCCAGTATACTCTCGCAACCTAACCGTACTCATGACGCAAAAACGTCAAGCGGAGTTTACGCACTTACCCCCGATGAACGCAATCGTTGTCGAAAAAGACCAATCAGTCATGATCGGAAAACTCAAGATTCGTTTTTGGGGTGTGACTCACACGATCCCAGACTCTATGGGTATCGTCATCGAGACACCATACGGTGACATCGTGACTCCTGGTGACTACAAGCTCGACCAGATCGACGGCGTCGTCTCAGAAAGTGAAGAAAAAGAATACGCGCAGTTTGACAACGCCAACAACCTGCTCCTGATGACCGACTCGACCAACATCGAAAACGAAGGGTTCTCTCTCGCCGAGATCAAGGTACACCAAGGTATCGAGGCTATCTTGCGTCGTGAGAAAAACAACCGTATTCTCATTGCAGCGTTCGCCTCTCACATCACTCGTCTGATCAAGATCGTACAGATCGCCGAAGACCTCGGGAAAAAGATCGTAGTAGAAGGCCGATCAATGAAGACCAACATCGACGTCATCATCCAAGCAGGCCTGCTCAAGCCACAAAAAGGTACGATCATTCCTATCGAAGACATCGACAAGTACCCACCAGATCGCATCCTCGTGCTCATCACTGGTGCGCAAGGAGAAGAGTTTGGGGCGCTCAACCGTGCAGCAAACAAAACGAATAAAAAACTCGTGCTGCGCAAAGGCGACCGCATCATTCTCTCGGCGTCAGTCATCCCTGGAAACGAGCGCTCAGTTCAAGCGATGAAAGACGGTCTCTCTCGCCAAGGTGTCAAGATCATCTCATACCGTACTCCTGGTGAGGACTTCGTCCACGCGACTGGTCACGGCAACAAAGAAGACATCAAGTGGCTCCACCGCAAAATGCATGCGAAATTCTTTATCCCTATTCACGGCAACCACTACCATCTCGAACTGCACAAAGAGCTCGCTATGGAACTCGGCATGCCCGAAGACCATATTGTGGTACCAGACAACGGATCTATTATTGAAATCACGCACGGCGGTACCAAGATCGGCATGCGCAAAGAAAAGGCTCCATCGAGCCCTATGATGGTCGACGGCTTCTCAGTCGGTGACGAACAAAACGTGGTCATTCGCGACCGCCAAATGCTCGCCGAAGACGGTATGTTTGTGGTAATGGCAGTGATCAACAGCCAGACTGGTATGCTACGCAAGAGTCCCGACATTATCTCTCGCGGATTTGTCTATCTCAAAGAAAACCAAGAGCTCTTGCGCCAGACTCGCATTCTCACCAAGCGCACCATCGAGACATACTCCAAACAAATGGACCCCAACAACCTCGAGAACCTCAAAAACACCGTCGCAGAGACCGTGAGCAAGTACTTGCTACAAAAGACCGCAAAGCGTCCACTCGTGATCCCTGTTATACTAGTACTCTAGTATGCACCCACTTCGACCAGTATTTCTTGCATCATTTTTCTTTTCGCTCCACCTCGCACTACTGTCGTATCTCAACACGACCGCTCTCGCACTACATACGAGTGCGCAGGGCATGACGGTGGCGTACACAGTAGCGTCTGCATTAGCATTTGTGCTCCTGATCGGTGCGGGCAACCTCGTGCGACGCATGGGCTCGAGCAGATTCTTGATCACAGTACTCGCGATATCGGCAGTAGTGCTCGGCCTCCTCGGTACCAGTACGACCGACAGTGCATTTGTCGCACTCTTTGTACTGTATTTCTCACTCAACACCATCATATGGTATGGCTTTGATCTCGTGATCGAGCACTACAGTCGTGAGCACAACACTGGCAACATCCGTGGGCTCTACCTCACGCTCAACAACGCTGGCTGGGTGATCGCACCGATGGCAGCGAGCCTGATTGCAGGGACAGTAGGATTTGCTGGTACCTACATAGCCGGAGCTATCGCAATGATCGTAGCAACCGTAGTGATCATCTCGACACCACGAGTCCCAGGCAACACCCACGTACCACAGCTCTCATTTACCGAGTCGTTCCGTGCACTCGTGGCGCACCCGTACGCACGACGCATCGTCACACTGTACTTCGTTATGCAGTTTTTCTTTGCATGGATGGTGCTGTACATGACGCCGTACCTCAGTAGTCTCGGATTTGGTCTCGGTACGATCGGTATTATCCTCTCGGTCATGCTACTGCCGTTTGTCATATTTCAATACTGGACTGGCAAGATCGCTGACAAATACAACAACGAACCACATCTCTTGCGCCTTGGCTTTGCGATCACTGCGCTTGCAACACTCCTCCTCGCACTTCCACTTCCACCCAAGGCAGTAGTATTTGCGCTCGTACTATTTCTCACTCGTATAGGAGCAAGTATCGTCGAAGTAGCTGGCGAGAGTGCGTTTTTCAAGCACGTCACCGAGCGCGACACTGCCCTCATCAGTACGCTCCGTATGACACTCCCACTTGCGTACATCATTGCACCACTCGCTGGAGCACTTGTACTCGCGATCGGCGACATGCGACTCCTGTTTGGTGTTCTCGCCGCTTTACTGGTAGGAGCGATGGTGTATACAAGGAGATTGAGAGCGGAATAATTAATTAAAGTATTTCTTGAAATACTCACTGTACTTTTCAAGAGTATAAGAAAATCCTGTATGTAAGGGTTTAGGTAATCTATCTAGAGTAAACCAACCAATTTCATCAATTTTGTGAGGCTCTCCATTTTTCACTTTATTTGGGTCAATCTTGATAATAAAAGGAACTGCAACCCAATGTGTTTTTATACCATTTTGTTCTCTAACAATATCATGAGCAGGAAGCTGTTCTTCTATCTCCCCTCTACAACCATATTCTTCAAACACCTCCTGAAGAACATTTTCTTTTAAAGATAGGTCATGCTCCAATTTACCAGAACCAGGATCCCATCTACCCTGCTCGTCTCTGCACTGATTCGATCTTTTATGCATCAAAATATTACCCTTTCCATCATGGCAATAAAATGGAGTAGTGATACCTACATAATCAATTCCGATATTCATAAAACCATTATACCGTCGCCAAACTATTCTGAACATCCTCTACTATTCGGAGCAGGCTTATACTACCACGTACTTCCCCCTCACCTTCTCCACAAACCCTTCTCTCACCAGATCATCCAATACTTTCTCTACACTTCCTTGCTCTTTATCGACAGCCTTCACTATTTTTACTATCGTCATCGGTCCTTTGAGAAGCTCGCGCATGATTGCTCCTCTGATCTGTCTCTTGGATCCTTCAAACTTGGACTGTTTGGTATAGTGCTTACTCTTGGCATTGTTTTTGATACCTGTGGATTTCAGATATGATCCATAGTCCATGAGCGCCCAGTACCATTCTCGCGGCTTTTTCTGATCAAGTGTTTTTTCTATGATCTTCATCAAGTCTGTATCTAAAAGTTTATCTTTCTTTGGAAAAAAATGGTGGATATACACAGTACGTATATTTGTTTCAATGACGGGTATGGGTTTGTTGTATGCAAATGCGTATATAGCACCGGCAGTGTACGGTCCGATACCAGGAAGCGCGAGCAGACCTTGATATGTATCTGGGAACCGCCCTGTGTGCTCCTGTACGACTGCGTGCGCCATCTGGTGTAGATATTTGGCACGACGGTTGTACCCGAGCCCGCTCCACAGTCCGAGCACCTGTGCGAGCGGAGCGCGTGCGAGCGCCTGTATGGTGGGAAATGTCTGTAGGAACTGTGTGTATTTCTCTATCACACGAGCGACCTGTGTCTGCTGGAGCATGATCTCTGACACTGCGATGTGGTATGGATCGGTGGTGTGGCGCCAGGGCAAGTCGTGACGGCCATACTTCTTGTAGTACGCTTCCACTATCCGTACAAAGCTACGCTCTGTAGCACTCTCTGGGGCATTCATGGCCATATCGTACCACAAAGCAAAAAGCCCTCGAGGGCTTTTTGTGAGAGTACTATTTCTAGTTATTTTATCGGGTTTTGACCACGAATAAGTCGGATCAAGATCATGATCACTGCTACTACGAGGAGTACGTGGATGAAGCCACCGATTGCGTAGAACCCCAATACCCCGAGCAACCATAATACGAGCAAGATAACTGCGATAGTTGTAAGCATAGTGAATGTGTTATTTGTCTAGTAACACAGTAAGTATAGCCCTCCCACAGCGGTGTGCAAGCTATTTCTTTGCAGCTTTCTTGGGGGCGGCTTTTTTCGCTACTTTTTTCACTGACTTTTTCTTGGGAGCAAACGACTTGGTGATCCCCTTCCACTGCTTTTTGAGTGTCTCTACATAGAGTGCAAGCTCTGGGTGCGCCTTGGCGTTCTTGGCATAGCCAGCTGCTACCTTGTCTACGATTGCATTATAGACGTCTTGGGTGACTTCTTTGGCGTCTTCCATTTTGTCTACGATCTCACCCTTCATTTTGATCATCCATCCTTTTGCGGCGGTTCGATTCTTTTTCCCATTGGGACCAAAGAAATAGTACGACGCTGCTGCGAGTGCTGCCACACTGGCACCAATAGCCACGATCTTTCCTTTTGACATGTCTGCTGTTGTATTCTTTTTCATAACGGTTCTGTATTGTGCTGCTAATGCTCTAGTATACCCTATTTCGATTTATTTTCGTTTGCGTGGGCTCCCAAAGAACATACGGTACACCATACTCTCACGGATGTCGCGAATGAACGCTTGAGTGTCGGCACTGACATCTGCCAGGCTACTACTGATAGTATCCGATGCTTTCTTGATACTACGTACGATACCGATCACATAGACGAGTATCACGACCCCACAGATGGTCAGAAGTACAAAGCAAATCGTCGAAATAAAGAAGAACATGTCTGCGTGCGCGAGTGTAGTCATAGGTACAGTATACACCGCCTTAGCGGCGCTTGCCCATCACTTCTCGAAACTGGGCCTTGGTAATACCATGTTTCTTCAATATTTCTTTGATCGATTTGTTGCTCTGGAGATCGCGCTCGAGTTCGGCATAATCAATGTCAAACTTCTCTGCCAAGCGCACGAGCTTGTCTTGTGCGCGCTTGGTGTGGCGCATACTCTGGTGATGCTTGGGACCTTGTACTTCACTGGCTGCTATCTCGGGCATGGTCGCCGCCAGTGCACCTGTGGAGTTGAACCACGTGATGTATGCGAGCATTGCCCCTGTTGCTAAGATTTTTTTCATAATGGTTTCAAAAATACAAAATAAATATGTTAATGCATAGCATCCGGTGCGATCCATCCACGTACTATGTACTTGTACTATATCACGATATGACGAGCCGTATTTTTATTAGAAATGGGGATAGCAATACGTCAACTTTGCTGCGGAACCTGGACTCGAACCAAGATAACATCCTCCAGAGGGATGCGTCCTACCATTAGACGATTCCGCAATTTGTCCGCTCATTATACGTAAAAACTCGGATTTTTCAACCCGAGCAGAGCACCGTAGGCTAGACGTCCAAGTATCGTCGTACTGCCAGATAGCTCGAGACAGCTCCAAGGAAAAGGCCGATGAGGAGCACCACGCCCCCGATAGAAAAGAAGTGAGTGAGGTAGTATGTGTAGATGTTGAAACCGAGAATGTCGGTAGCGTGTCGCCCAGCAAAATATGTCAGCGGTAAAAATAGAGCGACCGAGATCAAGAAGGCAAAGAAGCCGTACAACAGCCCCCCTACCATAAATGGTGCGCGTACGTATGCAGTACTCGCACCCACGAGACGCATGATACCTATTTCTTCTTTGGCGATATAGATAGTGAGACGCACCGTCGTGTACACGATCACGATAGAGATGAGGCCGAGGACAAAGGTGACCGCAAATCCAATATCGTTGATGTTGGCGATGAGCATGTTGAGTCGATCGATGACAAGTTTGTTTTGCGAATAGTTGATACGCTCGATGATCACTGCATTGTCTCGTGCAATATCGCTATCGCCTTCGAGAACACGCGCGATAGATTCATACTGTGTCGAATCTTTTGCCTTGATCAAGAGCGATCCTCCGAATGGATTTTCTCCCAATTCTTCGAGTGCCTGAAGTGTGAGATAGTCGTCAGCATGACGCTCGCGGAAGTTGAGCACCTGGTCATCTGCAGAAATATAGGCAGTAGTAGAGACTTCTGGCAGTGTTTGCAATGTCTCCTGAAGCGCCAAAATACTATCTTCTGAAGCATCTACCTTGAAATACACTGCGATGTCTACTTTTTCTTGGACTTGTGTAATGGCACTATCAAGTACTGCCTGTGCAAGAAATATACCGGTTGCAACCGAAAGCGTGATAGTCGTCACCAAAATAGCTGCGTACGATACGAGCCCATTGCGACGGAAATTGATCCATCCACTGCGCAGTACTCGTTGTAGTCTGATCCAAAACATATCTGTAGTATACCTTATTTGTCTTTGAGTTTACGTATCTCGTCGCCGACCACACGACCTTTTTCCATACTAATGAGTCGTTTGCCAACCGCATGGATGAGGAGCGGGTCATGTGTAGTGAGGATCACTGTTGTGCCGAGATCATTGATTTTTTTCAAAATATGAACGACTTCTTTGGTGTTGGCTTCGTCGAGGTTACCCGTCGGCTCATCTGCAATCAAGACTTCAGGTTGGTTGATGATCGCACGCGCAATCGCAAGACGCTGCTTCTCACCTCCTGAGAGCTGGTTGGGGAAATGGAACATACGGTCTTGGAGATCGACGAGCTGCAGCACATGCGGCACATCTGAGGTGATCTCTGCATCACTTTTGCCTGCGGCTTCCATTGCAAATGCAATGTTTTCGTACGCGGTCTTGCTCCCGAGCAAACGAAACTCTTGAAACACGGTCCCAACACGACGACGTAGCTTGGTAGTGTCTGCACGATTGAATGCGTTGATATCAATATTTTCAAACAAAACTGTGCCTTCGCTTGGTTCTTCTTCGGCAAGAATCAATTTGGTGAGTGTAGTCTTGCCTGCACCAGAGGGACCGATGAGTGTGACGAACTCCCCTGTCTCGATTTCCAAATTAACATTTTCGAGCGCGACTGCACCGTTGGGATACACTTTGGATACGTTTACAAACTTGATCATGAGGTATGTAGTATACCATAGCTACAAAAGCTACAAATTTCGCTCAGCTTCTATAAAGTCATCGAGGTTTCCATCTTCGAGCACCTTGTCTACATTCCCCGTCTCTACAGCGGTGCGATGATCTTTTACCATTTTGTACGGATGTAGTACGTAGGAGCGTATCTGGTTGCCCCACTCGATATCGGTGGTCTTGGATATATACAGACCTTTTTCTTTTGCTATACGTTCTTCTTCTTGGCGTTTGTATAGTTTGCCTTTGAGGAGCTCGAGTGCCTTGTCTCTGTTTTGTTCTTGGCTGCGCTCACTCGTCACATGCACCGAGAGACCCGTAGGTATGTGTACCATGCGTACCGCAGTTTCTCGTTTGTTTACATTTTGTCCGCCGGGTCCACCGGCACGCGCAAATGATATTTCTAGATCAGTGTCAGGGATCACCACATGTGTATCTGTCTTGTCGAGCTTGGGGATGACTTCGACAAGTGAAAAAGATGTCTGGCGTTTTGCGGCGCTGTTAAATGGTGAGATGCGCACCAGTCGATGCACACCCGACTCGTTCTTGAGCGTGCCAAATGCGCCTTTGCCCGCGATCTCGAAACTCACGTTGCGATAGCCACCGTGATCGTTGTCGCTACTATAGATAACCGACACGCCCCAGCCTTTGCGCTCAGCGTATCGCGTATACATGCGCAGCAGCATACCTGAGAAGTCTTCGGCATCGTCTCCTCCCGCACCAGAGAAAATAGTGACAATAGCGTTGCCTTTGTCATATGTGCCGACGCCTTCCATCTTGTCTTTGAGGTCTTGGAGCTCTTTGATCTGGGCTTGCGCCTGGGGTACGTCATTCCAAAATGCGCCGTCCATCATAGCAGCTTCTATCTCGGCAATACGCGCTGTGAGGGCTTCTTTGTCCATACTACGCCTTTTCTTGTACCACACGTGCCACTACCGCAGCAACATAGCCTGATGGCGTCTGAGGGGTAAATGTCGCAATCAGCGTGGTCGTGTTGAGTCGATATTCGTCACGCAGTTGCTGGTTTTCTATCAAATCAATGATCGCCTTGGTATACGCATCCTCGTCTCCCACCGGCACCATACATCTAGCGTATCGAGTCCCTGTAAACAAGTCCTTGGCAATGCCCACCGAAGTCGCCACAACGGGTATATGTAACGATAGTGCGCGTACTACTGGGATCGCCATTTCTTGTGTTTCTGAAGTCGAGAGGTATACATGTCCACCTGCGATGACTTGCGTGATGTCATCTCCTTGAGCATAGACATATGCACTCGTACTACGACGACCAGCCACAATGTGTGAGACGGCATCCACCTGCGATCGAGGTACTACAAATACGAGCGCTGTTTTGGGATACTTGGACAGTACTCGCCTGAACACTCGCATGAGAAATACAATGTCTCGTCGATGTCCTATCGATGTCTGTGTGATGAGAAAGAAGTTGTGAAATGGATACTTTTTCGCAAAGCTCACCGCTTCTACCTTTTGTCCCAAAAATGAGAGATCAACTGCAGGTGGTACTACAGCAATCCGCGTACTACGCACTCCAATATGTGTCGAGAGATCGTGCGCAACTTTGTCTCCTGGTACAATCACAAGCCGCGCGCATCGCGCGAGTATATAGTGCAGCAGAAACTCACGGGAAAGTACTGGCATTTCTAAGAAGCCGCCGAGTGTTGCAAGTATGTACGGCACGCGATAGCGCTTGGCAAGTGCAAGACCCAAGATCGCACCACTGTGTGTCGAGTGATTGAGAACGAAATCTGGACGAAAGACCTTGTTCCAGATCATGTTGTACTTGATCAGTGGCAGTATCGTGTCGAGGCGAAACAGTATCCAGGTACCAGGTAGATAGTATACAAATGTGTTGGCACTAAGATGTACAACACGCACCGCCTTGCTTGGAAACTTTTTTATAAAAATAAATACGTGCACTTCTTCGAGACGCTCTGCGTAGAGCATGATCTCGTTCCACAGTGGGTGCGTGGTGTCGAGCTCACGATCTGCATCATAGATAAGCAGTCCCCGGCTCTCGGTAGGCGCTACTGGTGTGTGGTGTGCGGGCATGTCTCTATAGTATAGCCCAGATTTCCTGAGCCACCTCCGAGGATCGAACTCGGGACCTACGGTTTACGATACCGTTGCTCTACCAGCTGAGCTAAGGTGGCGTTATTGCCCACTATCCTACCCTACTTTTTCTCAAAATAACACACGACAGAGCGACGCTTGGCGGGCTTGCCTTTGATATGGTGCTTGCCTGAGAGTTCTTTCTTCATCAACACAAATTGCTCATCAAATGATGCTGCAAGTGCTGCATCCGTCCACACGTACTCGTACACTTTGAGCTTGGGGTGAATGTACGCGTTCTCCTCACCTGCGCCATGTTTCTCGAGGAGCTCTTTGGTATGACTGTCACGCTCTGCATAAAATGATTTGAAAAAGAGAAGTCCCTGCGGCTTCAACACGCGAGCGACTTCTGAGATAAATCGTGCGCGTTCTACATTCTTGAGAAAGTGGGACGACATTGCATCGATCACGAGATCGACACTTTCATTTTCAAGTGGAATAAGCTCATCAAGTGAGCGTACTGCGAATGTGAGCTTACTGCCCCACTGCTGTTTGTCTGCCTGCTTTTGCGCTTGAGCAATAGCTTCGCCTGAAATGTCGTAGCCGTACCCATAGACTCGAAACATGTCGTTGAGCCACAGCAAGTTGCGACCGTTGCCACAACCTGCATCAAGCACGGTGACATCAGGACGAAATACATCCTTGCCGTATTCCTTCATCATCCATCGGACACATTTGACAAGGTCTGTCGAGACTTCATCCGAGAGCGCAAACATCCCCGGATCCTTATATTCCTTATCCCAAAATTCTTTGAGTCGTTTTTCGTTCATTATTGATTCTTTGGACGTCGAGCCTTTACTCGATCTGCATCGTTGAGGTATTGCTTGCGCAGACGCACAGAGAGTGGTGTGACTTCGAGGAATTCATCATCTACCATTACTTCAAGTCCACGTTCGATAGTCATCGTCCATGGTGGAATGATAGTGACTGCTTCGTCAGTTCCTGATGCGCGCATGTTGGTGAGTTGCTTGCCCTTGGTAGGGTTCACTTTCATTTCTTCACCTTTAGAAGTGTTGCCGATCACCATACCTTCATAGACTTCGGTCTGAGGACCAATGTAGAGCGTACCGCGATCCTGGAGACCCCAGAGCGCAAATGCGAGTGCTTTGCCACTTTCCATAGAGATCATAGAGCCCACCTGACGACGAGTGATCTCTCCTGCGTATGGACGGAAGCCGAGTACACGCGCACTCATGATACCTTCACCTTTGGTATCCACGAGGAACTGGTTGCGGTATCCGAGGAGTCCACGAGTTGGGCCAGTGAATACCATGCGCACGGTGTTGTTCTTGAGGTTCATATCACCCATGATAAATCCTCGCATGCCGAGCTTTTCGATGATGACACCTTGGTGTTCTGCGGGTGCATCGATTGTGACTTCTTCAAATGGTTCACTTTTCACACCATCGATTTCTTTGATAATAACTTGTGGCTGTGAGACCTGGATTTCATATCCTTCACGGCGCATGTTTTCGAGCAATACTGCAATGTGCATTTCTCCGCGACCGTAGACAGTGAAGCCTTCGGCGATACGATCAGGGTTCGCGTCAAAATTTACTTTCAGTCCAACGTTGGTCTCAAGCTCACGTTCGAGGCGTTCACGAATCTGGCGAGAGGTCACAAACTTACCTTCCTTGCCGGCAAATGGTGAGTTGTTGACCAAGAAATCAAGCACGATAGTAGGTTCATCAATTGTGATAGCGGGGAGCAATTCTGCTTCTTTGTTGGTACTAATAGTTTCTCCGATGAAAATGTCAGGGATACCTGCGATCATGACGATATCTCCTGCCACTGCTTCGGTTACTTCTTCACGCTTCATTCCCATAAATGTAAAGAGTTTTACAATACGCGCAGTACGGGCTGCACCATCACCACTGCGAATGTACACCGTGTCACCAGCTTTTGCGACACCTTCGTACACGCGACCTGCCGCGAGACGTCCGAGGAAGTTGTCGTACGCGAGGTTGAATGCCTGCATACGAAACTGCTTGGTAGTGTCGTTGAGTGCGACTGGCACTTTTTCGATAATCGTTTCAAACAATGGTTCGAGATCTTTGCGTTCATCGTTTTCATTGCGCATGGCAACACCATCACGCCCGATTGCGTACACGGTGGTAAAGTCGAGCTGCTCATCAGATGCTCCGAGCTCCATAAAGAGTTCAAATACTGCATCGTGTGTATGCGCACAATCTGACCCTGGCTTGTCGATTTTATTGATCACGACGATTGGCTTGAGGCCGAGTTCGAGAGACTTCTTCAATACGAAACGAGTTTGTGGCATAGGACCTTCTTGGGCGTCCACGATCAAGAGCACTGAGTCGATACTTCGAAGCACGCGTTCAACTTCTGATCCAAAGTCGGCGTGACCTGGAGTATCCACGATGTTGATCTTGGTACCTTTGTACATGACTGCCGTGTTCTTGGCATAGATAGTGATCCCACGCTCTTGTTCGATGGCGTTGGAGTCCATAGATGCACCATCAAGCACAATACCGCAAAATGAGAGCATTTTGTCAGTCAGTGTTGTCTTGCCGTGGTCCACGTGTGCGATGATTGCAATGTTTCGTATTTCCATAAATGTCCTTAAATTATATAAATTAAAAGTCCCGTTTCCGGGTACTCAGAAGTGCCATACTATAGCATGAAAAGTGATAATAACAAAGGCCAGACTCATGAGAGAGCTGGCCCTTTTGTGTAATAATTTAATCATCTGATGATTGAAAGAACTCAGCATTTTCTTTGAAAACATCTTTTGGTTCTTCATCGAGTTCATCGTCAAGCTCAACATCGGCATTTTGGCGCAATTTTTTTCCTACTTTTTTACCGGTTTCTTGAGCGGTGATTAGGTTTTGCCATCCATCCAGATGGCGATTTGAAGCAGTGCTTTTTAATCCTGAATACACATTCATAGCTTTTAGAGTATTGGTTTGTGTGAAAAATTTTCTTAATTCTATCGTGAATTGAGCCAAAGTCAAGGTATAGATACGTTTTGGGAGCCGTTAATCGGGTTTGAACCGATGACCTCCCCATTACCAATGGAGTGCTCTACCAGCTGAGCTATAACGGCAAAAAGAACTTTATCCGTACGACCTGTTTTTAGAATGATCGCAATTAATCAAACAGGTCTTTTCAACGGATAAAGTCTCATAAACGATATCACAAAAACGTATTTTTTCAATTATCGAACAAAGGTGAGTGCGATACCCTTTTTGTTGCCGCGGCCAGTACGACCGATGCGGTGTACGTAGGTGTCGTAGGTCGATGGTACATCGTAGTTGATCACGTGTGTGATGTCGGGGATGTCGATACCGCGTGCGGCGACGTCTGTCGCTACCACCACTGTGGTCATACCTTTGGCAAATGACTCTACCGTACGCATACGCTCACGAGAACGCATGTCACCGTGGAGCGGCATCGCTGCAAAGCCACGCTTTTTAAGTTCACGTGCGAGCTCGTCGGTATTGCGCTTGGTTTCTCGGAAAATGAGTACCTTTTTAAACTCTTCTTTATTGAGAAGGTCGTGGAGTACTTCGATCTTTTCTGCGCCATGTGGTACACGAACGATGTCTTGATCTACGCTTGCTGAGGTGTCGCGAGTTTTGAGCGAGATAGTAACTGGATCGCGAAGGAAGTCGCTACAGAGACGCTTGATCTCTGGTGAGAATGTCGCTGAGAAGAACATACCCTGCTTGTGGTTGGGCATTGCGCCGAGGATCTCGCGCATGTCATCGATAAATCCCATGTCGAGCATGCGATCTGCTTCGTCGAGTACGACGGTGTTGAAGTCTGCCATTTTAAGCTTACCTCGTTCGATCAGGTCTTTGACACGACCTGGAGTACCGATCACGATGTGTACACCGTGCTCGATCTCACGAATCTGTTTTGTAATAGGGAGACCACCGACTACTGATACTGAAAATAGTTTCATTCCGACAGTAAACACACGGAACTCTTCTTCGATCTGCTGTGCGAGCTCTCGTGTAGGAGCAAGTACGAGTGCCTGGTGCATGCGATCGTCGACAAACTTGTTGATGATCGGGATCAAAAACGCAGCAGTTTTCCCTGTCCCTGTTGCTGCAATACCAATGAGGTCCTTGCCTTCAAGAAGTACTGGGATCGCCTGATCCTGAATAGGAGATGGGTGAACAAATCCTTTTTTCAAAAGATTCTTACCGAGTGTGTCGTGAATATTGAAATCAGCAAATGTGTGTGTTGGGTTGTACACAACTTCTTGAGTTTCGACAGTTGCTTTGTTGATGAATTTATTTTCATCAATGAAGTCGCCTCGTTTTGGACCACGGCGGTTGCCTCCAGTCGGTCGGCCACGTGTGCCAAAGCTCGGACGGCTGCGCATACTACCACCCCCAAAGCTTGCGCCTGGGTAGCTTGGTCGTTTGCCTTCGTAGCGAGTACCAGAACCTATAGAGGTGATGATGCCGCCAGACGAAAATCCTCCGCTTCGAGCGGGTCGCTTGGTAAATGGTCGTGCAGAGCTTGCGCCTGGACGACGAGTAACGGTACGTCCGCTTGCGGGACGTGAGTGTGATGTAGTCATTATTGTGTTATGTATATTACTTCTTCTGTGTCATCCAGACCTAGAAGTCCTATAACACAATTGAATAATAAGCTATGATAACATCCTTTGTATTATATGTCAAACGCTATCCGCCAAAGTTCTGTGCGCTGCCAATCCAGTCGATGAGTTTACGTGAGTCTACTGCCCTACTCTTTGAGCCGAGGATAACTACCGATACGTACTCATACTCATCATTTCCCGGAGAAATAAATGCAACGTTTTGTCCTGCAAGGTTGGTCAGCCCTGTTTTACTCATGATGATCTTGTCTTTGTAATCTTCATCTCGATAAAGAATGTTGGTCTGCTTCAAAAGAGCCATAGTGTTGGTCTTGAGATTGGTGATCTCAACCACATCTTTGGACATGAGGTCAGCAAGTAGTGGGTCTGATTGATAAATATCGTTGAGTAGTCTCGTCAGATGGTATGGCGTCATACGATTTGGCTTAGTATTTTTATTTACCGGATCAAGCCCAGAAGGGTTGACGAACGATGTTGCGGTGTATTTGTTCGTATGTAGAACGTCATTCATTTTTTCAAGAAACGTTTTTGTTCCGACTCGCTCCATAAGAGCGGTGGCAGCATCATTACTTGAGTTAACAAGAAGCGCTTTGAGTAAGTCGTCCCGGGTAAACTGCGCACCTACCTGAATACCGTTGGTGACACCATATGTTGATACCGCCTTTTTAGAGATCGTAAATATTGTCTCTTTGTCATAGAGTTCTTCAGCGACCTTGGCAGTGACGAGCTTGGTCAAACTTGCGATCGGATAGAGGCGATGTTCATTTTTCAGATACAGCGGTGTCGGCTCTGTGTCGCCTTTGTTCCACCCATAGACCGCTACTCCTTTTGCACTGAGCGTTGGCGCAGGAGCAAGGGGTGCAGCAAAGCTCGCTACGGGGGCTAGGAGTACTATGAGTGCTACGATTAGACCATACTTTTTCATTACGGACAGTATACCATGTGTTGAATTTTTGTGGATATATGCTATATTTTTTGAGCCCTGTCGTTGCAAGCTTGTCGGCGTAGCTCAGCTGGTTAGAGCGTAGCATTCATAACGCTAAGGTCGGTGGATCGTGCCCACCCGTCGACACCCGGCCGAAAGGCTTTGTTAACAATTTGCGGACGTAGCTCAACTGGTTAGAGCACCCGCCTGTCACGCGGGAGGTTGCGGGTTCAAGTCCCGTCGTTCGCGCCATTATCCTGGCCACAATAGCAAAAATCCCTATGTTATATAGGGATTTTTGCTTGATTGTTGCGGGGCCACGAATCGAACGTGGGTCTTAAGGTTATGAGCCTTACGAGATACCTCTTCTCTACCCCGCGATATATGCGTACAGATGCACATCATACAAGACGACACTGACAAGCGCAAGTTACTCGATGACGCGCAAATCTCGAAATACTATCTCAAAATACGACAATACCCGCCGAGCTTCGGGCATCGTGAGTGCAAAGTCTGCGCCGTCGTGCGCGATACGGTTGCGCACCTTGTGTGCTTCCCAGGCTATTTGCACCGATGGCAGTATTTCGGGAGATACATTTTTGAGTTTGTCGCCCAGCGTGTCTCCTGGTACTCCACGAGTATCGAGCACGCGATCCAGGTATATATCGGCTTCTATGATAGCAAGTCGCCAGTCACTCTGACTCTCAGAGAGGAGCTTGCTGCGAATATGTTCCCATGTTTCGTTGCGAGGGATCGTCTGTGATTCACTTATCGCACTGGTTGCACCAGGTAGATCCATACCGCTGCGTGTACTTTGCGCAGGAGCTGCTGCGGGGGTTGCTTCTTTTTTGGCTTTTGCAGCCTTGCGTTCATCGTCTTGCTTCATTTCATGGATGCGTACCAGACTATACAAAATGATCGTGATACCAATGATGATCAGTATCGAGAGCAAGAACTGCAAGAACGCAATTGTGTTCTGTGAAAACAGTGGCCCAAAGATGTGTCCCCACAACCACGAAAAGATATACTCAACGTTGAGAAATATGGGCTCTGGTACGTTTGATTGCATAGTACTAGTATCGCATATTTAGCGGATTCGCTCGAGTGTCTCACCGAGTGCAAAGAGTGTACCTTCGGCATGGGGTGCACCGATGACTTGTATACCTATCGGCAATCCACCACTCGTCGTACCACTGGGTATAGAAATAGCCGGTACATGGGCAATGTTGGCAGGCACGGTGTACAGATCAGAGAGGTACATTGCGATAGGATCCGCGACCTTGTCTCCGATACCAAATGCAGGGGATGGTGTGGTAGGAGTGAGGATCGCATCGTAGGTAGTAAATGCATCTGCAAGCTCGCGCTTGATCACATGACGCACCGCTATCGCTTTGTTGTAGTACGCATCGTAGTAGCCATGTGAGAGCACGTACGTACCGAGCAGTATGCGACGACGGACTTCCTCCCCAAACAGCGTCCCTCGAGTTGCGGTGTACAGGTCTTGGATCTTGCCACCTTCGACTCTCGGACCATAGCGCACACCATCAAACCGTGCGAGGTTCGACGACACTTCTGCCGGCATGAGTATGTAGTAGACCGCAAGTGCATTTTTGAAATGAGGCAGATCTATTTCGTCGACGGTATACCCCTCGACCTTGAGCTTCTCTATCATTTCCTCAAAGTTGTGCTTGACTTCACTATCTACTCCTCCTGCATCAAATATTCCTTTGGGTACAGCAAGTTTCTTGGTAAGAGGTTTTGATACACCATTCTCTACAGACGTACTGTCATACTGATCTTTACCATTGATAATATCGTACACGATCTGTGCATCTGCCGTCGTGTGTGCAAACGGACCAATCACATCGAGCGACGAGCCCATCGCCATCAGTCCATGTCGTGACACGGTGCCATAGGTCGGCAGTATACCGACCACTCCACAAAATGCGGCTGGCTGTCTGATACTTCCTCCAGTGTCAGACCCGAGCGACACGACTGCGAGCCCTGCTGCAACTGCAGCTGCCGATCCTCCTGATGATCCTCCAGGAACCTTGGTTTCATCGATCGGGTTTTTCGTCACGCTATATGCAGAGTTCTCGGTACTAGAACCCATCGCAAACTCGTCCATGTTGGTGCGGCCAATGATGATAGCTCCTGCTGCGCGAAGCTTCGCAACTACAGTAGCATCGTAACTTGCGGTATATCCTTCGAGGATTTTCGATGAGGCACCAGCTGCGTGTCCGGCAAACAATATATTATCTTTGATCGCGATCGGTACGCCAGTGATCGGTGTAGCCTTTCCACTTTTAAGCATTTCTTCTGCAGCTTGGGCTTGAGTTTCGATATCATCAAATACTTCGCGAAATATATTTCGTGTGTCTGCACGAGCCTTGGCTTCGTACTCACGAGCAATGTCGAGAATGCGTTCACCTCCTTGTACTCTCTTTTGGATGTCAGATATCTTTTCCATATTAATCTCCGATAACCTTGGGCACTTTTATAAAATGATCGTGGTGCAATACTGCCGCCTCGACGAGGTCGTGCGCGGGTGTGATTGGTGCGACTGCATCATCACGAAACACGTTCACATCACCACTTGATACATCACTCGCTTCGATTTGTACGTTTTGTATTTCGTCCACAAAACCGAGGATGGTTCCCATATCTGCCGCCACGCGTGCAAGCTCTGCCTCTGGTACATCCAGACGCGCCAACTGCGCCAACTTCTTTACCTGATCGATATCCATAGTGAGATAACTATAGCAGAATAAGGGGGTTTTGGGGATGGTATTGACTGGTCTATTTGATCATGTTCAAAAAAATATCTTCGTCGATAACTTTCACTCCCAATTTTTCAGCCTCATCGAGTTTTGTTCCAGGATTCTCCCCTGCCAATACATACGAGGTATTTTTTGATACTGCACTGGATACTTTTCCACCATTGTTTTGAATAATCTTTTTTGCTTCATCACGCGAAAGTGTAGGTAGTGTACCCGTGAGTACAAATGTCTGACCGATGAATACTCCTGTTGCTACTTTCTTTGCAGTCTGTGGCTTCACATTTGCGGCAAATAGTTTATCGATAAATGTTTGTGACGATGGCTTACTTTTGTACTCCATGATCGATGCAGTCACCGCAGGACCAATATTTGGGATCGCATCAAAGTCTGCCGCACCCGCCTTCCAAAACTTTTCCCATGTTCCAAAATGAAGTGCTATATCTCGCGCAGTTTCTTCTCCCACATGCTGGATACCGAGCGCTGCAATGAAACGATCAAGTGGCGGATTCTTTTTTGCAGCGATCGCATCGACTATGTTTTTTGCACTCTTTTCTCCAAACCTCTCAAGCCCTGCAAGATCGGCTTCTGTCAGATAAAATAGATCGGCTGCATCAGAAATCAATCCTTCTTCTTGCAACTTCTCTACGATCTTGGGCCCGACTTCATAGATATCGAGAACCTGCACTGAGTGAATAATGGTTCGTGTGTTTTTCGCAGGACAGTCGTCGTTGGTGCAGTAGTATGCAACTGTTTTGTCTTTGGTCACAGAGTCACGGGACGCGACTGATGCACCACAGACCGGGCATTTTGACGGCATGACAAATTTCTTTTCTTTGCCAGTGCGTAGACTTTTGATGACTTCGACGACTTCTGGTATCACATCACCCGCTTTTTGGATGACCACTGTGTCTCCTACTCGCACATCGAGTCGCTCTATTTGTTCGATATTGTGCAGTGTTGCCTTGGACACCGTGGAGCCTGCAACGAGTGTCGGTACAAAATGCGCAAGTGGCGTGAGTACTCCTGTGCGACCAACTTGGACGGTGATGTCGGTCACTGTGGTCGTTGATTGCTCAGCAGGATATTTGTACGCGAGGGCGTAGCGTGGAGCCTTGCCGACGACACCAAGTATGTCGTGTAGTGCGAGTTCGTTGACCTGTATCACTACACCGTCGGTACCGTAGCCAAAGTTCTCGCGGATCTTTTCTATAGACTCAATAGCCTGCTCTACACCCTCTATGTCATCACAGATCGCTTCATGTGTCGCAACAGGAAACCCGAGCGTGCGTAGGTAGTCGTGTTTGTCAGAATGAAGTGCAATCTCTGTGTCGGTAATACAGTCCCATGCAAAAAATTCTAGATTTCTTTCCCGAGTGATCCGAGGATCAAGTTGGCGTAGAGATCCTGCTGCAGCATTGCGTGTGTTGGCAAGAAGCTGCTTCCCTATTTTTGTGTATTTTTTATTCAAAGATTCTAGAGTTTTTTTACTCATCACCACTTCCCCACGAACTTCGAGCGTTAGTGGTTCACTGAGTTGTAGTGGGATTGTTGCAATCGTTTTGATGTTCTGTGTGATGTCTTCTCCGACCATGCCGTCACCACGAGTTGCAGCGCGCACGAATACGCCGTTCTCATAGATCAAAGAAACAGCCAATCCATCAAGTTTTAATTCACAAAAATAGTGAAAAGATTGATTTCCCAACAGCTTACTGATGCGTGTCTCCCACGCACGGACCTCATCGTATGAAAATGCGTCGTTGAGTGAGAGCATGCGCACACGGTGTGGAGCTTTCACAAAGACATCAAGCGGTGTACCTCCCACTCGATAGATGACGAAGTTGGGGTCGGCAAGCTCTGGGTGTGCATGGTCGAGTGCCTTGAGCTCAGCAACAAGCGAGTCATACACTGCATCAGAAACCGTAGGTGCATCCGCCTCGTAGTAAGCGCTGGCATGAGCAAGTATCTCAGTTCTGAGCTTATGCATTCTGTCTTTGGCTGTAGCAGTCATACTAGTACTTTACCTCAAGAGCGCGTTCTACGCGACGGTTGCTGGACCCGCAAATGTTGTACCCCCTTCCTTCTACACGAGAAAATAAAGGATTTGTTTTGTCAAATATGATTGAAAAGCATGGTTTATTGGCGACAAATGCGCCCCCACTAATCTCGTATACAAAATACTCTGGGTAACTCTCAGTGGTATCAAGCTCCATGAGAGTATCTCCACAATACAATTGTGCCTCTACGTCAGTTGCGATATTCACTGAACCATTAGGTACCGTTGATCCTATTGGAAAATTGCCGAGTACTGTGTCTTCGTACAGAGCACATTCTATAGCAGCATCTGCTTCGGCAAATGCTATTTGTGAATCTTTGGCGAGGTTGGACAATACAGCCTGTCTGAGTGTCAGGTTGGAAATAGAGATCGCAATAGTCATGATCAAGCTCACGATCAAAACAGTGAATAGCATCGCAAAGCCTTGTTGTGTGGATCGGTGTGTCATCATAGGAGGTTCCATTTGGTTAGGATAATACTTTGTGTTGCAGATTTGCGGTTGGTACCGTTGAGCCACTCCATTGTAGCGGTGACGATGAGTTGGGGCTCAGAAGTATTGGTCGTCTCGCGTATGGTAATAGTTCGTACAAATGATGTTGGATATGGCTGAGTATCTATATTGAATGGATCAAAATAATTACCACCCGATGTTTCGTATCCATAAAATCCTGCCGTAGGGAAATAGATAATATTGGGACAATCAGTTCCGCATGCAACAACACGTTCATTATCATTCATAGCGTACGGGTTTACGATACAACCATTATCGTCGACACACCCTTTTGCTCGATACGTGCTGTACCACGTATCCCACTCAGTATTTGCTTGTGCTGCAGAATCTCGTGTGTTGCGAATGTATTCGAGAGATTCTTGGAGAAGGTTGGACGCGACAATGTCGTTTTTCGCATATCGTATAGAAAAGAATCCCCCAGCAGTGAGCGTGAGCAACGCACCAATAGCCAATGACAAAATCAGTATCGCGATAAGCGTTTCGATAAGCGTGAACCCTGATTGTGATTTGTGTTGTTGTATCATGATCCTTCGTATGGTTCTGGGGTGCGTTGTGAAAGGTATGTCTGAACAGAGAACGGTACGGTCGTGCCATCAGCAATAGCTGCGATACCCTCCATTTTTATAATAACATTTGGCTGAATTCCGTCATTTCTAGATGCGCCATCTACATAAAAACTAAATTTTTCAATATCAATTTCTGGTGAAGTAATCGCTATCCAGTCTCCATTGACCCCATCATTTCTTTTTTCAATAACAGTATTACCATTACTTGATGCTTGAAGTCGATATTCGACCAATCGCTGCTCTCCAAGTGTACTGTCCATAGATATTTCAGTTCCTCCATTACTATCCACAATAGAACAGTTGCCCCGCATCGAACCTGCACAATATACATTTTCACTTGTGCGAATATTGCGACTCATTGATTCCATTGCAAAGTTGAGGTTGTCCATGACGGTGCGCATCGCTTGAACTCGACGAGAAGCACCGTTGACAGTATACAAAGAACCAATGAGGGCAAGTACAACAATAATGAAGAGAGAGAGTGAGACCATGAGCTCTACAAGAGTAAATCCTGATTGTAACGAGTACTGCTTCATATGGTTATTGTACACTAATTTGCCCCGTGTTCCACACAAGAACTTTGCGTTGCAATCCTTTTGCTGATTCAAGCGTTATTACAGCATAGGATATGGAACAATCACCATCGACTGTAGAGGTTGAAACGCAAATCGTTGCGTCTGGACTTGGACGACGAAATGTAACATCAAGACGAGCATCATCTGTATAGCACCTAGACCGAGAAGTATTTTCATTGACACAAATACTTTGCACCTTATCAGCAGTATTGATAGTGAAACTTTCGAGACATTCATCCAAGAAACTAGGGGTGCCACACGATGTACCTTTTTCATATCTATTTATACCAGAAAGATCATTACTATCTAGATTTGCATCAGCAAACAATACAAACTGTCGAGGTCCTGGTGTAATTTCATCTGGCACAACAGGATTATTTGATACCGCAAAGCTAATACCGTACCCAGGAAATGCTTTACTGTTGACACCATTGAGCCCCTCGATCGATCGTACACTAGTTGCATACGTCTGTGCCTTGCGGACAGAGAGTGCGATTTCTTGAGCAAGGTTGCGCACAGAGACGTTGGTACTGAAATCAGAATAGTTGAAAATCATCACACCAGAAACGAGTGCGATAATACCGACTACCACCACCATCTCGATGACCGTGACGCCAGCTTGGAGCTTGTTGTAAAAACGATGCTTTACCATAACAATGGGAACAATGTCTCTAGTGTAACACCCCACAGGGTGACAATAAAGAGCCCTAGTATTAAAAATGGCCCAAACGGTATCTGACTTTTCATTCCATACTTGCGAGACAGAGCGATCAGTACAAGTCCGACCACTGCACCAATCCAAAATGCGAACACTACCACGCTATACCCCATGACGAGCCCCACGAGCCAACCAATACCAAGCATCAGCTTCACATCTCCAAAGCCCATGAGTCGCCCCTTGGACAAATACCACAACAAGAAAAATGGTAACGCAACAACAACACCGTCAACAATAGCTTTTCCTGCATCAAAGTCTCCGCCCGCTGCTCGCCATATGATAGACGCAAATGATAAAAGTATAAATGGGTACACCACCGCATCAGGTATGACCTTGTGCCGCAGATCATACACGGTGATCACGATCATCATCGCCGCGACTACACTCGCAAATGCAAATGCGATCCACGCACTAGTGGTGAAATACCCCCCGAGTACGTATTTGGTATACGCGAGTACTGCATAGATACCCATACAGAGCTCTACGAGTGGATACTGAAACGAAATACCCTGCCGACACGTGCGGCACTTGCCTCGCAGTCCTAGAAATGACGCGACCGGTATGAGCTCGTACCATGCGAGTGTACGATTGCAGCGCGCACATGCGCTCCGTCCTGTCACTACACTGCGACCAGTGTTGAGACGCAAGATAACAACGTTGAGGAAACTACCGACGAGTAGCCCACCGAGAAATACAACGATAGGAAGAAATACCATAGATCAAGTGTATCATTAAATACAAAAAACACCCGATCGGGTGTTTTTTGTATTCTCACACTATGTATAGTATGAATTGATTGACTACCTACAGGTAGTATCAGTTGCGCCGAGCTGTGTTGCTTGCTCTTGAGCAACACCAGTACTGTCTACGCAAAATGATGTACCAATTTTACTCTTGAGAGGAATAATAGCTGCCCATGCAATACCAGTCGATTGACATGACGCTGTTCCTGCGGTACTAGCTGTTGAAGCAGTACTTGCTCCATTACCAATACTCGTTGAGCCATTGTACTGTTTCATAGAAGCTTCGAGAAGGTCTTTGATACCACCAGATGATGCTGCTGTCGTACATACACTCGCGTATGTAGGTGAAGTCTGGTTATCATAGAAGATTTCTGCTTGTGCGCGAGCATTTGCGAGCTGTGCCTTGATGTTGGCATCTGCACCCTTGGCTCGTGCAGTGTTGAGACTTGCGAGCACCACTGATGCGAGGATACCAATGATGGCGATCACGACGAGGA